>JAFECZ010000419.1 GCA_018241905.1 Pseudomonadota bacterium | reverse complement strand
AGAACAAGTCTTGAAGTGAATGCGCCCTCGCCTGCTCAGCCGCGTAACCCGCTGCACGGCCTGACGCTGGAGGCCATCGTCACCGCGCTGGTGGCGCACTACGGCTGGCAAGGCCTGGGCGAGCGCATTGCGTTGCGCTGCTTCACCAGCGACCCGAGCGTGAGCTCCAGCCTGAAGTTCCTGCGCAAGACGCCGTGGGCCCGGGCCAAGGTCGAGAGCCTTTACCTCTTCATGCTGCGCGAGCAGCGGCGCGAGCGCGAAGGCCGCTGACGATGCGCATCCGCATCGAACCCGCCGGCTTCGAATTCGACGCGGCGCCTGGGCAGACGCTGCTGCAGGCGGCGGAAGACGCGGGCCTGGAGATTCCCGCATCGTGCCGCAACGGGACCTGCCGCACCTGCATCTGCGAGACGCGCGGGGGCGCGGCGGTGCGCTATCGCGTGGAGTGGCCGGGGCTGTCGGTCGACGAGAAGGACGACGGATGGGTTCTGCCTTGCGTGGCCGAGCCCTTGGGGGACCTTACGCTCGTTGTTCCGTTTGCTGTTTCGGTGTTTGACTGACTGGTTGAAGCTGTTGGCGGGCCAAGGCCTGTGTGCCTGTGCGACCCACCGTGTTTGAAACCGTCACACCGTTCCCGGGGCGAGGCGCGGCAGGGGCTGCGGGCCGGGGGCGATTTCCGGGGCGACGAGGAGCGCAGCGCTGGGGCTTGAGCTTGCCTGCCGAAGGACAGGCAAGCGGCCTTCACTGACTTGCGGCAGCTGTTTGAGCGTAGCGACGCAGTCGCGCAGCGAGTTCTGCCGCACAAGCCCCAGCGCGAGCACCGCAGTGCAGTCGATGCCGAAGGCAGCGACCGCCCCGGTATGAGCCCCCGGCCCGCAGCCCCTGCCGCGCCTCGCCCGCCTCGCCCGCCCCGCCCGCCCCGCCCCCGCCTCTGAACTCAGTTGCGCGACCCGACCGGCCCGATCCGATCCCTGCGTGCCAGGCTCGGAAAAATCCGGATCCACCCCAACGCAACAAGCACCGTCCCGATCCCCCCCACCACCACGGAGCCCACAGGCCCGAGCAGCGCAGCCGTTGCCCCGGATTCGAACTCGCCCAGCTGATTGCTCGCCCCGATGAAGATCGAGTTGACCGAGCTCACGCGCCCGCGCATCTCGTCGGGCGTTTCCAGCTGCACCAGCGTCTGGCGGATCACCACATTGACCATATCCGCCCCGCCCGAGATGGCCAATGCGATCAGCGACAGCAAGAAGCTTCGCGACAGCCCGAACACGACCATGCACACGCCGAACAGCCCCACCGCCGCGAGCAGCGTGCGCCCCACATGGCGCTCCACCGGGCGGCGCGTAAGCACGATGGACATCAGCAGCGCCCCCACCGCCGGCCCGCTGCGCAGCAAGCCCAGGCCCCACGGCCCCGTGTGCAGGATGTCCTTGGCATAGATCGGCAGCAGCGCCACCGCGCCGCCCAGCAGCACCGCGAACAGGTCGAGCGACACCGCGCCCAGCACCGTCTTGCGCTGCCAGATGAACTTCACGCCGGCCAGCAGCGTCTCCATGGTCACCGGCTCCTTGGCACGCGCCGGCTGCTCGTAGCGCAGCATCGCCACCAGCACCGCGGCCACCACGAACAGCAGCAGGCTGGCCGCATACACGGCACTGGCACCCGCCACGAACAGCAGGCCGCCCAGAGCCGGCCCGCTGATGACCGCGCCCTGCGTGCCGGCCGAGCTGAAGGCCATGGCCCGCGGCAGCGCCAGCGGCGGCACCAGCAAGGGCACCAGCGCCTGCTGGGCCGGCATCTGGAACGCGCGCACCGCGCCCAGCACCAGCGACAACCCCAGCAGCAGGCCCCGCGACGCAAAACCGCCGCCCTGCGCCAGCAGCAGCACCAGCGCCACCGCACCCTGCACCGCCATGCAGATCGCGACGATGCGCCCGCGATGGTGCCGGTCCACCACGTGGCCCGCCCACAGCGCCAGCAACAAGGCCGGGCCGAACTGGTACAGGCCCACCAGGCCCAGGTCCCAGGCACTGGAAGTCAGGTCGTACATGTGCCAGCCGATGGCCACCATCAGCATCTGCATGGCGGCCGTGCCGAAGACGCGGGCGCCCCACATGAACATGAAGGGACGCTCGCGCGTGAGGTCGGAAAAGGTGTATTTGGGAGTAGAAGACGGGTCGGACATTCGGGCGTCGAGCATAGCCGGCGCCGCCAGGAGCCAACGGCGCACACCGGCACCCTCGCACACTTGCACACTTGTAATCGCGCCGCCCGCCCCACAGATCGGCATTGAACACCGGGACTCCCCAATGACTCAACCCACCGCCGACACCCTGCACATCGTCTGCCCGCACTGCCACACCACCAACCGCGTGCGCGCCGACCAGCTGGGCAGCGCGCCCGATTGCGGCAATTGCCACAAACCGCTGTTCGGCGGCCATTCGGTGGCGCTGGACGCGCAGAGCTTCGATCGCCACCAGCAGCGCAACGAGATCCCGCTGCTGGTCGACTTCTGGGCACCCTGGTGCGGGCCCTGCCGCCAGATGGCGCCGGGCTTCGAGCAAGCCGCCGCGCAGCTGGAGCCCCACGTGCGCCTGGCCAAGGTCGACACCGAGGCCGTGCCGGCATTGGGCGCGCGCTACAACATCCGCAGCATTCCGACCCTGGCCCTGTTCAAGGGCGGCCGCGAGATCGCGCGCCAGGCCGGCGCCATGGGCGCGGCAGACATCGTTCGTTGGACGCGGGCGAATCTGCGATAGCGTCTTCGCCACCAGCGCGAAGAGGACCATCGCCGAAACGCTCGCTCGCATCCCGCAGGATGCCGCGCAATATCTCCGGCAGCTCGAACACCGCGCGGTTGCGCACGCCGGCCGTGGCAGCGCGCAATTGCGGCAGCCGCTGCAGCATCTGTGCCACCGCCTCGTCCACCTTCGCATAGCTCGGGCTCACGATGCCCACGCCCTGCTCGCGCACCCACTGCGTGTTGTAGCGCTCCTGCGGCAAGGTGTAGCGGTTGCGCACCACGATCACGGGCAGTTGCATCTGCACCGCCTCGCTCATGCTGCCGGGGCCGGGCTTGCCGATGAAGAAGTCGGCCAGCTGCATGTAGCGCGCCACATCGGGCGTGAAGCCCAGCACCAGCCGGGGCGCATTGGCCGGCAACGCTTTCAGCGAATCGGCGAGCGCCGCGTTGTGGCCGCAGGCCAGGATGAGTTGCGTGTCGGGCAGGCGCCTTGCAATGCTGCGCATCACCTTGGATCCCTGGCCGCCGAAGAGCACCAGCCCGGTGGGCCGCTGCGGGTCCAGGCCCAGGAGCTTGCGCTGGGCGGCGCGGTCGATCGGCGCCACGTCGTAGAAGCCCGTGCGGATCAGCATGCCCGAGCTGGCATGGATGTGCGAAGGCGAATGGCCCGCCGCGTGCGCCTGCGCCACCGCGCGGGCAGAACCGCATACCAGGTGGATCGGCAGGTCCGGCTCCATCCAGAAGTGCGGCGGGTAGTCGGCCAGGTCGGTCAGCACCGTCACGTAGGGCACGCCGGGCAGGCTGGCGGCCAGCGACTCGTAGAGCACGCGGTTGAAGTTGGGAATGAGCGAGACGACCATGTCCGGCTCGCGCTCCAGCCACGCGCGCTGCAGCTGGCGCACCAGCGGCGCGTGACCCCAGCGGATCAGGCCCTGCAGCAGCTTGAGCTCCTGCGCCAGGCCCATGGTCCAGCCGCGCGCCAGGCGCTTGTTGTAGAAGTCTTCCGGGTCCATGCCGGTGAGCTTGCGAAAGCCGTCCTTGGGGTCGAGCATTTCGCGCAGGTTCACCAGGCGCACGTGCCAGCCCAGGCCGGCGCGCGCAATGGCGGCCTCCAGCGCCAGGGCCGAGGCGCGATGGCCTCCGCCGGCATCGAAGTAGACGAGATCGACGACGACGGGCGCCGCAGCGCCGGCCGGTTGCAGCACGGCGGCGTTCAAGCGTGCTGCGCCGCCGCCGCGGCAGCCGCTGCTCGGGCCGCGCGCTCGGCCGCCTTGGTCGATACCGGCATCTCCTGCGCCCACTGCAGTATTTCCAGCCGGCCATCCGCATGCTCGGCCAGGGCGGTGAGGCTCTCCACCCAGTCGCCGTCGTTGGCGTACAGCACGCCGTCGATGTCGCGCAGCTCCGCATGATGGATGTGCCCGCACACCACGCCCTGCAGACCGCGCTTGCGGGCCTCGCGCGCCACGGCATTCTCGAAGTCGCCCACGTAGCTCACGGCGCGCTTGACCTTGAGCTTGAGGTACTTGGAAAGCGACCAGTAGGGCAGCCCCATGCGCGCGCGCAGCGAGTTCAGGTGCCGGTTGAGCTTGAGGGTGAACTCGTACAGCGTGTCGCCCACATGCGCCAGCCACTTGGCGCACTGGATCACGCCGTCGAACAGGTCGCCGTGGATGATCCACAGCTTGCGGCCGTCGGCCGTCTCGTGCACCCACTCTTCGGCCACTTCCACGCCACCGAAGGTGTGGTTGAGGTACTTGCGGGCGAATTCGTCGTGGTTGCCCGGCACGAAGATCACGCGGGTGCCGCGGCGCGCCTTGCGCAGCAGCTTCTGGATGACATCGTTGTGCGCCTGCGGCCAGTACCACTGGCGGCGCAGCTGCCAGCCGTCGATGATGTCGCCCACCAGGAACAGCGTCTCGCACTCGGTGTGCTTGAGAAAGTCGAGCAGCGCGCGCGCCT
>JAFECZ010000418.1 GCA_018241905.1 Pseudomonadota bacterium | reverse complement strand
GGGCTGATTGCCGGGGCGCGGCGGCTTCTGCGCACAGTCGACGCCGCGCATCTTCAAGCCACGTCCACACGCGGATCATGACCAGACGCCTATCTCGGTTCCCGCAAGAGCGAATTGTTGTCGCTACCGCTATCGCTCTTGCCGGAGTCTTCTCCCTACTATCCAGCGGTTTCCTGGAGATTGGGAATCTGATTTCCCTGTTTAGAAACGTATCGATCCTCGGGATCCTTGCTTTGGCCATGAGCTTGGTTGTCATCGGACGCGGTATTGATCTCGCGATGATCGCGACGATGGTCATCTCTAGTGCCTACTTCATCGTTCTCTACAGTTCTGGCCACTCGGCGCTGGAGTCGCTGTTGGCTGGTTTGTTGATCGCGACGGCAGTGGGCGTAATTCAAGGCTGCTTGATCGCGTACGCCGAGATCCCACCGTTGTTCGCTACCCTCGCGGTAGGGGTTGCGGTTTTCGGCTTCGGTCAATTGTTCCTGGTCGGCCAGGATGTCACGCAGCTGCCGCAGGGGGAGCAAGTATTTCAGCGAGTCGGATCGCTGCGAGTTCTTGGCGTTCCAGTACAGATATTTGCCCTGCTGGCCGTTGCCCTGGCGGTGTTCGGGTTTCTGACGTACACAAAGTACGGTCGCTTTATCTACGGGTTGGGCGAGAACCCGGCGACGGCACGGTTGATTGGAATTTCCACGCGCGTTCTGACGGTAGGGAAATACTGCCTTTGCTCAATCCTGGCATTCATGGCCGGCATTCTTACCGTGTCGTCTGTGGCCAGTATGAGCTTGCGCATTTACAACTCTACGATGATCTATGACGTCATCCTCGTCGTTGTAATCGGTGGGGTCGGCCTCAATGGAGGAAAGGGCGGCGTTAAGAACGTGTTTGCAGGCACTCTACTGATCGGAACACTTTTGAATGGAATGACGCTGATGGACGTGCCCTATGCAGTGCAGAACATTCTCAAGGGCTTGATTCTGCTCTTTGCATTGATGGCGGATTCCTACTTGAACCCCAGGGACGAGCAAACAGAGAGACAAGGCGACATTTAGATGGTTGCCATCGCGAGTTGACCCTCCATCGATCACTCCCTTACCCATGTCAACGACTGTCCAAAAAGAGTCCCTTGTATGTCCATGATCGCCATCATCACCCGAGCCAGGTACAGATGCATACCTGACCGGCAGATTGGGGACCTGCTTGCAAAGCCATGGATCGATTCCGCAATCCCGGCGGCAATCTTGCTTCTGCTTGTGCTCACATTTGGGCTCGTTGTTCCGGGATTCTTCTCGCCAGGGAATCTCTCTGATACCGCCAGGCAATGGGGAGAGATCGGATTTCTCGCGCTTGGTCTCATGGTTGTCATCCTCTCGGGTGGTATCGACTTGAGCGTAGGTGCAATCTACGGTTTAGCGAGCTTCGCGACCATTGCTGCTCTGCAGGGTTTACAGCTTCCGGTCTTTGCGGGCCTCGGCCTGGCTCTTTTGGTGGGAGGAGCCATCGGACTGGTCAACGGCGTGCTGATCGGTGTGCTGAAGATGCGAGCCTTCTTGTCGACGCTTGCGCTTCTGATTATTTGCCGGTCACTGCAAGAGACCTTGGCGCTGAAGTACGGCGCAGCGCTGCTCTCTGACCCTGGAGGACTTGACCTTTGGTTCTGGTTTGGCGACGGTACTGTTCTGGGAGTTCCAGTCAGTCTCGCGCTACTGGCCGTCATAGGCGTGGCCACCCACTTCCTGTTGACCCGCATTGGCCTGGGGTGGCGAATTCAAGCGGTGGGAGGAGCCCGGCGCGCGGCTTTCAACAGCGGAATCCCGGTGGCGCCGACTTTGGTGTTCTGCTATGTGTTCTCGGGTCTTTGCGCCGGAATGGCCGGATTTTTGTATTCGGCCCGAACGGCCAATCCCGGCGCTGATGTGGGTGCCGGTTTCGAGATTGTCGCCCTAACCGCCGCAATTCTTGGTGGCAATAGTTTGGGGGGAGGCCGCGGATCGGCTGCCAAGGCGATCCTGGGGGCGCTGATTGTCATCGTGATCATCAACTCCCTCGTTGCACTGAGTCTCCCCAGCGGTGCGGCTAGCCTCGCACTCGGACTGACCCTGCTCCTCGCCGTACTGGTGGACATCAGGTGGGTGAAGAATCGCGGAAAGATTCTGGACAGGATCTATATTTCTCCCGCATATTTCGATGCCCTGGATCCAGTCGCTGGCCCAGGGCCGCAACAGGCGACGTTCCTGACCAACACCAAGCTATCGAACGCGCGACCTATCGCCCTGGGGAAGCTTTCCGGGCCGGTGGATATTGTGTTCGACAGTCAAGACTATCTCTACACAGGCAGCAGCACAGGCGATGTGCTGCGACTTTCTCCCCCGCACTACGCTGACCCGCACGTCTTCGCGCATATTGGGGGCAAGACGCTGGGGCTCAAGATCGACAGCCACGATACGGTCTACGTCTGCGTTTCCGGAATGGGCTTGTACGCGATTGGGCAAGACCGCGCCGCAAAGAGCCTCGCCGAGGCCGTACCTCGGTCAATGTTTTCTATCAAGGACGATTCAAGAATCAAGTTCCCGTACGGGTTGGACATCGCCTCGGATGGACGCATTCTTTTCAGCGAAGCGAGTATGCGATTCGATGCCCACGAGTGGGCGACGGACTCGCTCGAGATGCGTCCCAACGGACGATTGCTCGTCTTTGATCCGAGAACAAAAAAGGCGCAAGTTCAACTTGGCAATCTCGTATTTCCGAGCGGCGTCTGCATTGAGGCCAACGGCCAGTCCGTGCTCATCGCCGAAGCGTGGGCTTGCAGGGTCGTTCGGCACTGGTTTGACGGCCCTTTGACGGGCCGAACCGAGCCCGTGCTGGAGGGGCTCCCCGGCTTTCCGGGAAACATCAAGAGATCGTCGGATGGGGCTTATTGGATGGCACTGTTGGGGGTTCGAACGCCGGCGCACGACCTTGCAATGCGCGCACCGGGTTTCCGGAGGCGAATGGCCCAACGGGTCGCCTACGACGAATGGCTCTACCCGAACTTCAACGAGGGGCTCGTGGTCAAGTTCTCCGAAAGTGGTGAAGTGCTCGACTGTCTGTGGGATGGGGCGGCCAAGACTTATACGACGCTAACCTCGGCCGTTGAGCACCAGGGCTGCCTGTACATCGGGGGGGCGTTCAACAATCGAATCGGTCGGATAAATCTTCCGGCGAGCAACGCAGAAATTGTTTCGACCAGATTTTCGAATCGCGGGGAGGAAGAGTGATGTCGATCGGCGTAGTGGACTTTTTCAACGCAGGGCGAAGGCATTCCATTTCTGTGCCCTCGATGGACGGCGCGCTGAAGCCCAATGACTCACTCGACGGCGCTGACGTCCTTTGTGAGATTGCCGAGCCGGACAATCTGGTGGGTCAGAACGGGAGCGTTCTGTTCAGCAGCGGTCGCAGGATCTTGAAACTTGACGTCCAAGCGCAGCCACGGGTGAATTGCGTGCTGGAGTTCGAATCCCAGGTGACGTTCTTGGCAGTCAACAACGACCAAATGGCTGTAGGACTGGAAGATGGTGAAGTGCGATTCATCGGGGGACGGTTCAATGGGCTTTCGTTAAGGCGAATTGGAGATCGAGCCGTCAGGGCGCCGGTAGCAGCGTGCTTCGCCGACGACCAAACCCTGATCCTTGCGCTGGGGTCACAGCGCAACCCCGCTTCAAAGTGGCGACGCGATCTCATGGAAGGTAGAGCTTCTGGGTCTGTTTGGCGACTCGATCTGGTTTCCGGGGCTGCAACGCTTCTGTGTGATGGGATGGGCTATCCATACGGCGTCTTCGTTGGGCCGAGTGGATCCATCTATGTCTCCGAAAGCTGGCGTCATCGCATTGTCGACGTGGCTACGCGAGTTCCCAAAGTCATAGCCGAGGACCTGCCCTTCTACCCTGCTCGAATCTCGGCAGGGGCGCCAGGAGAGGTACTTGTCTGCGGTTTTGCTCCTCGACGTCAACTGGTTGAGTTCGTGCTGCGCGAATGGCAATTTCTCCAACAAATGTTGGCCGAGATGCCTGAGCATTCTTGGATTGCGCCTGCCCTCAGCAGCGGCAACGACTATCTGGAACCTCTTCAAGCCGGACAGGTACGTTTCCATGGTGCGGTGAAATCGTGGTCGCCGAGCAAGTCCTACGGGCTCCTCGCGACCATGGACATGTCGGGACATTTCCTGCAATCGTTCCATTGCAGAGCGGCGGGTGTCAGGCACGGGATCACTTCGGCGCTGCGTCTCGGATCCCAACTTCTCGTGACCTCAAAAGGAGGTAGCCTAGTCCTGGCGATGCCTCACACAACGGGGAACAAACAATGAGCGAACCCGCAATCGAAGCGATCGGCCTGACCAAGGAGTATCACGGTGTGCCAGCGGTCAAGAACGTTTCATGGTCAGTGGAACCTGGCGAGGTCCACGCCTTGTTGGGGGAGAACGGTGCCGGAAAGTCGACGCTCATGAAAATGTTTGCCGGTGTGACCACACCTACAGCGGGGCAACTTCGTGTGAGTGGAATCGAGGTTGAGTTTTCCGGTCCCAAAGCAGCGATGAAAGCAGGCGTGGCCATGGTCTTCCAGGAGACAAACCTCGTTCCATCGATGACCGTGGCACAGAATCTCTTCCTGGGCGAGGAGAAGCGCGTCAACCTCCTGCGGCCCCTGTATCTTCGTTCCCAAAAATTACTGCAATCGCTG
>JAFECZ010000417.1 GCA_018241905.1 Pseudomonadota bacterium | reverse complement strand
AAGCAGCGAGAGCACTCGGCCGATACGGATTTCACCGAACTTTGACGGAAGGTCCGCGGTCAGGAAGCGCCAAGGGCGTGACCTGCTGGCGCGTCGGTTTTCTGGACGTTCCGGCCGCTAATATGGCAATTTTCACGGCGTGTAGCGTTCATGCAATGGGTCCCGGAAATTGGCTTTTGCGGCAGTCGTGATGGCACCCGCCTTGCCATGGGCAGCTATGGCGCCGGTGCGCGCACGGTGCTCTTGGCCACTCTGCACATCAGCGACCACCTGGGCGCCCCTTCGATCGGGTCGTGCCACTGGCTGGAACTGCTCGCGCCAAATGCGCGGATCATCCGCTATGACGCGCGAGGCTGCGGATTGTCCGCGGGCGAAGGCGTCGGGCCCCTGAATCTACAGACGTGCGTCGAGGACATCGAAGCTGTCGTCGACGCGGCTGGGGTCGCCGGTCCGCTGGTGCTGGTGTCGCTCTCACATGGGATCCTGCCAGTCATCGCTTTCGCGGCGCTGCACCCCGATCGCGTCGAGCGCATCGTGGTGTTGGCGGGATACGCACGCGGGCGCTTGCGGCGAAATGGCGGGCCGGAACTGGATCGTGAATCCCAAGCCATTATTGAAACCATGCAGGTGGCATACGGTGCGGACCTCACGTACAGCGCTCCGTTTCGCCGGGTATTGCTCTCTCGCTTGCTGCCGCGGGCCAATGAGGAGCAGATCACCGAACTCGATCGGGCGTCGATCAAGCGCATGACCTCATCGGTGGCCGGCCAGTACACGCGGTTCACATTCAATTCCGATGTGTCCGACCTCGCGCGTCGCATTGCCTGCCCGGCGCTCGTGATACACGCAAACGATGACCCCGTGGTGCCGTTTTCCGAGGGCAGCCATCTGGCGGCTCTGATCCCCGGGGCGCGCTTGCTGCCGCTGGAGGGTTGTCTGCATCTGCCACTCGAGGGGGACCCCGAATGGCCGCGCATCTCGGGCGCTATTCGGTCGTTCCTGGAGATTCCGTCGCCTCCCGCATCGGCGCGGCTCACCGTCGACGGCGCGCGCTCATCGGCGCCACGACTGACGCCCAGGCAGCGGGAGGTGTTGCAACTGGTGGGACGGGGCCACACGGACAAGGAAATCGCGCGTGCAATGGGCTTGAGTCACCGCACTGTCGAGATGCACGTGCGCCATTGCCTCGAAGCGCTCGGTTGTCGTTCTCGGGCCGAGGGGGTGCGTGTCGCGCTCCAACGCGGCTTGCTCGACGGGCCAGCGGATTCTTGACAGGGTAGGCGAAGCCTCTTGCGTGCCTTGTCGCACAGCCGATCCTGCGTCGGTGCCGCACCGTGCCCGACGGTCCGGGGAAACTGCGCAACGTGGGACTTTCGGCAGCTTCCGGAGGTCGAGCCTCGCGAAGGCCAGGCGATGGATCTCGGCAGTGCCCAAGCGAGGGAGGCGCCAGCCCGGCTGACCTCCTGCGCTCGTTTGATCCCTGCGCAGTGAGGCGCCCTGTCCTCCGCGGGAATCAACTTCGCGAGGACCGAGAACCGGGCGCCCCGGGCCCACGACCGGCATCGATCGACAGAAGCCCAAGGCGTGTCGCGATCGCCTTGGGTGACGCTAGCCGAGCGAGCGCTTGTGTGCGAGCAGGGTGCCCTCTTGAAGACCCCTGTGCAGCCATTGCAGCCAGTAGGGAGGCGAGGGCGGAAATGGAGCTTTGTGCCCTCAACTGACCTTCCTAAGTGTGAAGTCTCCACCCAAAAGCATTGTCGATCGGGCAGGCCCTGACGCTGGGGCGGCTGTCTCCCTAGATTGACAAGGCCTTGTCCAAGGAGAGAGCCCGATCGAGGTCCAGCAAATGAGCACCACCTTGGACGCGCAACGCGACATGCGTCGAGGGGCCATCTTCCCACCCTCTGGACTCGTCAGGTAGGTTCAAGGCTGGATTGGACGCGAAGCAGGTCGAGGTCACTTCCAACCGAAATGTAATCTCGTACCCACCTGGGCCGTCTCCCAAGGCCACACCATTGATTCCCCTTCTCGTCTCTGTAGGCAATCCACGGGGCGACCAAGTGTTCGCCGGATGACTCGTCTCTGGGAAGACTCCTCGAGCTTGCATTGATACGAAAACGTTGACGAAGCGCATCGGTGTTGACCTTGGCCGAGACCATAGAAGGTCCGATAGATCACAGCAAGCACCCCTCGCCGAAGGTCCGGGCCCTTTGTCGATTTCCTGTGCGCCCGGGTGTTTCCGGTACCACCAGACAAGAATGGAGCGCGGCCTCGGCGTCTGGCCAGCCGATAGCGGCTTTCGCGCTTCCGTCCAACCCTTGCCTCCTGTGAGCTTGCCGTGACGGCCATGGCACATCAGCCAATCACGGCGCAGCGGACTTGTTGCAAAGCGGATTTGAGCGCGTCCAGCGAGATCGAACCGATCGCCAGCCGCAGCGCATGCGGTGTGTTCGGGGTGGTCGCAAATGGCTCCGCGGTCGTGACCAGCACACCCTTGCGTTCCAGATCGGCGGCGACCTGGTCGGCGCGCAACCCTTCGGGCATTCTCACCCACAAATAATAGGAAGCAGGGTGCGCGAGGATGTCACAGCCCTGCAGCGTGCTGCGCGCCAGCGCCTGTCGGCGCCTCGCGTCCTTGCGCTTTTGGTCCTCCAGTGCATCGACGGCTCCGCTCTCGATCCACTGGCAGGCCAACGCGACCGACAGCGAAGGGGTATTCCAGGTCGACACGCGGATTGCCCGTTCAAGGGCGGGTATCCATCGCACTGGCGCTGCTACGAACCCCATGCGCAAGCCGGACGCCACGCTCTTCGACAGACCAGACACATAGACTGTGTGCTCAGGCGCAAGCATGCAGACGGGCTTGGGCGCTGGTTCGGCGAGAAACGCATAGGCGCCATCCTCGATGAGGAGGAGGTCATACCGGTGCGCCAGCCCCGCAAGGCGAGCGCGCTGCGATGCCGGCATAGTCCAGCCCAGCGGATTGTGCAGCGTGGGCATGGTGTAGACCGCTCGCACCGGCCGGGCTCTGCATAGCTCTTCCAGACGGTCCAGGTCCATTCCTGTGCCGGATTGCAAGGGCAGGGGCGCAAGGTCCAGGCGATGGACCTGTGCGAGCGCTTTCATTCCCGGATAGGTCAGCGCGTCGATGGCCACCACGTCTCCGGGCTTGAGCAACGCCATGGCCGTGACTGCCAGACCTTGCTGCGCGCCGTTGACAATCAGCACCTGCTCGCCCGGAACACGCACCCCTCGATTGCGCAGGTGTCTGGCGACGGTCTCTCGCTCATGCCTGCGCCCACCTTGCGGCGCAGAGTGCAAAAGGGCGTCGAGATCGCCGGAAGCGGCCAGACTGCGAAGCCCGGTGCGCAGCAGTTCCACCTGGCCTGGCACAGAGGGGTAGTTGAAAGTCAGATCCACCGCACCGGAAGGTGTCGGGTGCTGCTCCAATCCGAGCCCGCGCGGCAGCGAGGTGTCGCGCACGAAGGTGCCTCTGCCTACCTCTCCAACGATCAGCCCAACATCCTCCAGTTCGCGGTAGGCGCGCGAGGCCGTCGCCAGGGCAACGCGGTGCCGCTTCATGAGTGTGCGCACGGTCGGCAGTTGGGCGCCAGGCGCCAGTTCGCCGTTGCGGATGCGTACAGCGATGTCGTCAACGATGGCTTTGTACCGTGCTTCCCGCATGGAGATGTATGTAGAACAATTCTTTGTTTGTATCAGGTTATGGGGATACGCTGACGCAGGTTCTCACATCCGTTCAACCAACATGATCGAACTCTCCACGCTGGCAGTCTTCGCAGGGGCCGTACTGGTGCTGCTGCTCTCCCCGGGGCCGAACATGGCGTTCGTCATGGCGCATGGCGCTGCCTTCGGCCCGCGCGGCGGCACAGCGGCAGCGTTCGGAATCGGTTTGGCCGATTTGATCCTCACCGTACTGACAGCCATGGGCATCACGGCGGCGGCCCTGGCATGGACGCCGTCGTTTGACCTCATTCGTTATGCCGGCGCGGCCTATCTGCTGTGGCTGGCCTGCAAGGCCTTGCGCAACGCTGGCAGGGCCGCTGAACTGGGCGATGCAGTGGAAAAGCAGACGTCGCTGGCCCGCGTTTTCATGCGGGCGACGCTGAACAGCTTGCTCAATCCGAAAGCCCTGCTGTTCTTCATGGTGTTCTTGCCCCAGTTTGTGGAACCGGGGCAGGGCGAGGTCCGCCAGCAGTTGTTTCTGCTGGGTTGTGCGCTCACCGTCATCAGCATCATTTTTCATGCGCTGCTCGGCGCCATCGGCGACCTGGCGGGCCGGGTCTTGTCGGACTCTCCTGCCGCGCGTTGGATCCAGTCGTATGGCCTGGCTGCCGTGTTCATGCTGCTGGCCTTGCGGCTGGCCGCGATGCCCCGCTCGGCTTGATCCCACGGACCACGGAATTCCCCACGACATCCATCTGGCTTTCCGCCATCGCGACGTAGCCCGGAAGGATGCCCGCCCGGATGCCGGCTTCCCAAGTCTCGCACCTCCCGGTCGGCCTATCACCGGAGCAGCATCCCATTGAACAGCATGTCGATGGCTAATTCCGCATGCTGCTCTGCCTGCTCTGGTGTCATCGGCGCTACGTTGTAGAGCTTTCTCACCAAGTGCATCAGCGATTGTGCGGCCGTGAGCGCACCGGTCATCATCACGCTGCTCGATCAGCCAGCGGTGCAGCCACCAGCCGTCGCGGCCGGCTTCGTAGCAGC
>JAFECZ010000416.1 GCA_018241905.1 Pseudomonadota bacterium | reverse complement strand
CCCAAGGGCTTCTTCGCCTTCCTGTGGGCCTGCACCGACGGGCTTCGCGGCAAGGTCTTCTGGCTGGCTTTTCTCACCGCGGCCATGTCGGCCTTCGAGGCACTGCTGTTCGCCGTGCTGGGCCGCATGGTGGACTGGCTGGGCGGCATCAAGCCGGCGCAGCTGTGGGCCGAGCGCGGCGGCGCGCTCACCTGGCTGGCCGTGGCGCTGGTGGCCAGCATCGCAGTGGTGGGACTGCAGACCATCGTCAAGCACCAGACGCTGGCGGTGAACCTGCCCATGCGCCTGCGCTGGAACTTCCACCGCCTGATGCTGGGCCAGAGCATGGCCTTCTACCAGGACGAGTTTGCGGGCCGCATCACCACCAAGGTGATGCAGACCGCGCTGGCGGTGCGCGACACCATCTTCGTGCTGGCCGACGTGCTGGTGGCCATGGGCACCTACATCGCCACCATCATCATCCTGGCCAGCGTGTTCGCGGGCGGGCTGGTGTGGCCCTTTGCGATCTGGCTGGTGTTCTACCTGGCCGCCATGGCCTATTTCGTGCCGCGCCTGGGCAAGGTCGGCAAGGCGCAGGCCGACGCGCGCTCGGTCATGACCGGCCGCGTGACCGACGCCTACACCAACATCGCCACCGTCAAGCTGTTCTCGCACACCCAGCGCGAGGCGCACTTTGCACGCGCCGCCATGCAGGACTTCATGGCCACCGGCTACAAGCAGATGCGGCTGGTGAGCGCCTTCGAAATCGTCAATCACACCCTCTCGATGGGCCTGACCGGCGGCATGGCCGGCACGGCCCTCTGGATGTGGTCTCAAGGCCAGGTGGGCGTGGGCGCGGTGGCCGCCGCCACGGCCATGGCGCTGCGCCTGCAGGGCATGTCGCACTGGATCATGTGGGAGATGACCAGCCTGTTCGAGAGCGTGGGCACGGTGCAGGACGGCATCAACACCCTGAGCCGCCCGCGCACGGTGGTCGATTCGCCCGAAGCCTTCAAGCTGGAGGTGCCGCGCGGCGAGGTGCGCTTCGAGGACGTCGCCTTCTCCTATGGGAGCGGCCCCCTGGGCACCGGCGGTGCCGATGCTTCCCCCCGAGGGGGACGGGAAAGCTCGGGGCGGCCCAGCGCCTTCCCAGGCAAGAAGCGCGTCATCGACCACCTGAACCTGGTCGTGCGCCCCGGCGAGAAGGTGGGCCTGGTGGGACGCTCGGGCGCGGGCAAGTCCACGCTGGTGAACCTGCTGCTGCGCTTTCACGACCTGGGCGCCGGGCGCGTGCTGATCGACGGGCAGGACATCTCCCTCGTCACCCAGGATTCGCTGCGCGCCAACATCGGCATGGTGACGCAGGACACGAGCCTGCTGCATCGTTCGCTGGCCGACAACATCGCCTACGGCCTGCCCGATGCCACCGAGGCACAGATCCGCGCGGCCGCCGAGCGCGCCGAGGCCTCGGGCTTCATCGACACGCTGACCGACCCGCAGGGCCGCCGGGGCCTGGCTGCGCACGTGGGCGAACGCGGCGTGAAGCTTTCCGGCGGCCAGCGCCAGCGCATCGCCATCGCGCGGGTGATGCTGAAAGACGCGCCGATCCTCTTGCTGGACGAGGCCACCAGCGCGCTCGACTCCGAGGTGGAGGCTGCCATCCAGGAAAGCCTGTACCAGCTGATGGAAGGCAAGACGGTGATCGCCATTGCCCACCGCCTGTCGACCATTGCGGCCATGGACCGGCTCATCGTGCTGGACGAAGGCCGCATCGTGGAGGAAGGCGACCACAAGAGCCTGCTGGCCCAGGGTGGGCTGTACGCGCGGCTGTGGGCCCACCAGAGCGGCGGCTTCCTGGGCGAAGAAGACGAAGAACTGGCGGTGGCCTGACTGGCCCGACCAACGAAGTGAGCATGTCCGACGATCTGAAATCGCTGCGCCTGTTCGTGGCCGTGGCCGACCACGGCAGCATCAGCGAAGGCGCCAAGCGCTGCCACCTGGCGCTGGCCGCGGCCAGCAAGCGCATTGCCGAGCTGGAATCGCGCGCGCGGCTGCCGCTGTTGGTGCGGCATGCCCGCGGGGTGGTGCTCACCCCGGCAGGCCATGCGCTGCTGGCCCATGCGCGCACGGTGCTGCTGGCCATGGACCGCATGAGCGCCGAGCTGGACGACTTTCGCCACGGGGTGGCCGGCGTGGTTCGCATCGTGGCCAATGCCTCGGCCATTGCCCAGTTCCTGCCGGCGCAGATCGGCGCCTTCCTGCGCGAGCACCCGGGCCTGAAGATCGACCTGCAGGAACACACCAGCCCCGAGGTGGCCAAGTCGGTGGGCAGCGGCCTGGCCGACATCGGCGTGCTGGAAAGCCGGACGCCGGCCGAAGGGCTGGAATGCCTGCCCTACCGCGAAGACGAACTGGCCGTGGTGGTGGGCCTGCGCCACCCGCTGGCACGGCGCCGCCGCATCGACGTGGCCGAGATGCTGCGCCACGAGCACATCGTGGTGCGCGAGGGCACGGCCGTGTTTCGCGTGCTGCGCGCCAGCGCGGACGAGCTGCGCGTGCCGCTGAAGGTGCGCATGCAGGTGGGCAGCTTCGACATTGTCTGCCGCATGGCGGAGGAAGGCGTGGGCATCGGGCTGCTGCCGCGCGCAGCCATTGCGCCGCAGCTGGCGACCATGAAGCTGCGTTGCCTGACGCTGGATGCGCCGTGGGTGCACCGCAGGCACCTGCTGTGCGTGCGGCGGGTGGAGGGGCTGACGGTGGCGGCGCGGTCGGTGCTGGATTTTCTGGGGGCGATGCCCGACTGAATAGATACCTGAATAGATACCTGAATGGATACCTGAATGGATACCTGAATGGATACCTGAATAGTTCCTACGCAGGTACGCATGGATATCTGTCTCGAATCAACCCTTCGCGTCCCGCGAAGGCTCGCTGGCCCAATGCCGAATTGTCCGGGTGTAGTCGCGATGAAAGAATTTGCGCGACTACAACCACGGAGACACGCTTGAAGATCGTCCGCGTCAGCGCCACGCCGCTGAACATCCCAGTCACCATCGACGTGCTGGGCCTGAACAAGACCACATCCCTCTCGCTGTGCCTGACCGAGATCGAGGCCGACAATGGCATGGTCGGCCACGGCATGACCGCCATCACCGAGGAAGAAATCATTGCCGCCGCGGTGAACGAGGTCGCCGGCCCGGCGCTGATCGGCGAAGACCCCATGGCCACCGAGCGCCTGTGGGAAAAGCTTTACTGGCTGCTCTCGCCGCGCGGCCAGACCGGCTATGCCAGCCATGCCATCGCCGCGCTCGACATCGCCCTGTGGGACCTCAAGGGCCAGGCCCTGGGCCAACCGGTGTGGCGACTTCTCGGCGGTGCGCGCCAGCGCGTGCCGGTGTATGCCACCTTCGGCTTCGGCTTCTTCGAACGCGACCAGCTCGCCGCGGCAGCCAGGCTGTGGGTAGAAAACGGCTTCAAGCGCCTGAAGATGACCGTCGGCGGCCATGCCCTGGCCCGCCGCGACGAGCCGCGCCCCATCGATGAGGTGATCGCCGAGGACGTGCGCCGCGTGGCAGCGGTGCGCGAGGCGGTGGGGCCCGACGTGAAGCTGTACGTGGACGCCAACTGCGGCCTCGACCTGTTCCATGCGAGCGAGCTGGCGCAGCGCATCGAGCCCTACGGCATCAGCTTCTTCGAGGAGCCGCTCACGCAGAACGACGTTCGCCAGATGGCCCAGCTTCGCAGCCGCACGCGCATTCCGCTGGCGTGCGGGCAGAACGAGGGCCTGGCCTTCCGCTTTCGCGACCTGCTGGTGGCGCAGGCGGCCGACGTGCTGCAGCCCAACGTGGCGATCTCGGGCGGCTATTCGCAGTGCCTGAAGATCGCGGGCATGGCGCAGGCCTTCAACGTGCCCATCGACAACGGCGGCGCCTGGCCCTTCCACAACATGCACCTGCACGCCGGCGTGTCCAACGGCGGCATGGTCGAATACCACTACGTGGCGGTGGAAATGCTGCGCCAGATCTTCGACGGCCTGCCCGAACCCGAGGACGGCTGGCTTGCGCTGCCCGAGCGCCCCGGCCTGGGCTTCGCACCCAACGCTGCGCGGGTGAAGGAGCTGGCCCGCCGGCCGCTGTCGGGCGGCAAGGGCAAGGCCTGATGGCCGCCTGACAACAAGACAAGACAAGACAAGAAAACGGAGACAAGACACGATGAAAGCATTCCCCTCGAGCCTGCGACGCCGCCTGGTGGCCGCGCTGCCCGCGCTGGCCATGGCCGGCCTGCTGGGTGCGCCCTCGGCAGCCTTTGCGCAGCAGGACTATCCGGCCCGGCCGATCCGCTTGCTGGTGGGCTACTCTGCCGGCGGCGGCGTCGATGGCGCGGCGCGCCTGCTGGCCAACCAGCTGTCGCAGCAGCTGGGCCAGCCGGTGGTGGTGGAGAACCGCGCCGGAGCCTCCGGCCAGATCGCGGCAGACACGGTGGCCAAGGCCGCGCCGGACGGCTACACGCTGCTGCTGGGCGAAAGCGCCTTGATGATCGCGAGGGCAATGCTGCCGAACCAGTCGGTCGACCCCATGGCCTACGCCCCCGTGGCCGGCGCCTTCGTCTCGCCGCTGGTCATCATTTCCAGCAACGACTTTCCGGCGCGCACGCCGGCCGAGCTGGTGAAGGCCCTGAAGAGCAATCCGGGCAAGCTGTCGTACGCCACCTCGGGCGTCGGCACGGTGCATCACCTGGGCTTCGAGATGCTCAAGCAGGAGACCGGCACCTTCGTG
>JAFECZ010000415.1 GCA_018241905.1 Pseudomonadota bacterium | reverse complement strand
AAGGGCCAGGAAGTCGAAGCGATCGTACTGGCCGTCGACGTGGACCGCGAGCGCATCAGCCTGGGCATCAAGCAGCTGGACAGCGACCCCTTCACCACCTTCACCTCGGTGAACGACAAGGGCCAGGTCGTGACCGGCAAGGTCAAGACCGTGGACGCCCGCGGCGCTGAGATCGACCTGGGCAGCGACATCGTCGGCTACCTGCGCGCTTCGGAAATCTCCCGCGACCGCGTGGAAGACGCCCGCAACGTGCTCAAGGAAGGCGACGAAGTGACGGCCGTGGTGATCAACGTGGATCGCAAGACCCGCAACATCCAGCTGTCGGTCAAGCAGAAGGACATGGTCGACGAGCAAGGCGCCATGGCCAGCCTGGCCCAGCAGTCGGCTCGCGAAAACGCCGGCACCACCAGCCTGGGCGCCCTGCTGCGCGCCAAGCTGGACAACAACGGCGACAAGTAAGCCAAGCCAACGGGACAGGCGGCCTTTCGGGGCCCCTGTCCCTTTTTTTTGAATATCCTCGCCGCATGACCCGTTCCGATCTCGTCGAAGAACTCGCAGCCCGCTTCGCGCAGCTCACCCACCGCGACGCCGAATCCGCCGTCAAGACCATCCTCGATGCGATGGGCGACGCGCTGGTTCGCGGGAACCGGATCGAGATCCGCGGTTTCGGCAGTTTCTCGGTGAGCCGTCGCCCGCCTCGCGTCGGGCGCAATCCGCGCTCGGGCGAGAGCGTGATGGTTCCCGAAAAGCGCGTTCCCCACTTCAAGCCGGGCAAGGCCCTGCGCGAAGCGGTGGACGAGCGCAGTGCGCAGCTTGACGAGCCGACGGCTCGCAAGGACTGAGCACAAACGTAGAATCTTTCCGGTCACCGGAAAGCGCCCATGAAATACCTGCTGTGGCTGCTCAAGGCAGCCATTTTTTTTACCCTCTTCGCCTTCGCGCTGAACAACCAGCACGATGCGACCGTCAACTTCTTCTTCGGCACCTACTGGCGCGCGCCGCTGGTGCTGGTGGTGCTGGTCGCCTTTGCCGGCGGCATGGTGGTTGGCGCCCTGGGCATGCTGCCCGGGTGGTGGAAGCACCGCAGCAATGCCGCCAGGCCGGCGGCGCCATCGGCCGCGCCGCAATCGGCTGCGGGTGCCGGCAGCGGCGGCAACGGCAACGACAACCTCGTCATCAACAACAACAACAGCAGCGGCACCGACCTGACGGTGGCGCGCCACCATGGACTTTGATCTCAGCTGGCTCCTCCTGGGGCTGCCCCTGGCCTTCGTGCTGGGATGGCTGGCTTCGCGCTTCGACCTGCGACAGCTGCGCCTGGAAAACCGCCAGGCGCCCAAGGCGTACTTTCGCGGCCTGAACTTCCTGCTCAACGAACAGCAGGACCAGGCCATCGACGCCTTCATCGAGGCAGTGCAGAACGACCCGGACACGCAGGAGCTGCACTTCGCGCTGGGCAATCTGTTCCGCCGTCGCGGCGAATACCAGCGTGCGGTGCGCGTGCACGAGCACCTGCTCTCGCGCGGCGACCTGAGCCGCGCCGACCGCGACCGCGCCCAACACGCACTGGCGCAGGACTTCCTTCGCGCCGGCCTGCTCGACCGCGCCGAAGCCGCATTGCAAAAGCTCGAAGGCACCCACTACGAGAACGAGGCGCGCCTGGCGCTGCTGGCCATCTACGAGCGCTCGCGCGAATGGACGCAGGCCTCCGAAGTGGCCCGCAAGCTCGACGAGTCCGACCAGGCCAGCTACGGCACGCGCCGCGCGCACTACCTGTGCGAGCAGGCAGCCGAGCATGTTTCGCGCGGCGAACTCGAAGAAGCGCAAAAGCTGCTGCAACAGGCCACCGAGATCGCGCCAAGCGCGCCGCGCCCCGCCATCGAGACGGCCACGCTGCAGCTACGCAATGGCGAAGCGGGCAAGGCCTTCGACACACTTGTGGCTCTTTCTGAAACGGCGCCGCTGGCATTGCCGCTCTATGCATCGCTGCTGCAGCAGTCCGGCGCCGCCGCACAGCGCTCGGGCGAAGCCCTGGCCCTGCTGCAGCGCCGCTATGCGGCCGCGCCCTCCATCGACGTGGTGGACGCCATCGTGGCCCTGGGCGGCACCACGCTGACAGACACCGAAGCGCCGGCCGATGCCGCAGCCACGCCGCGCGACAGCTACGTGGCACATCTGCAGCACCAGCCTTCGCTCGCTGCAGCGAGCCGCTGGCTCGCCGGCGAACGCTTCGAGCGCGAAGCCCTGCATCCGCCGGTACAGCGCGCGCTCGACCAGGCCGTGCGTCCCTTGATGCGTTATCGCTGCGCGGCCTGCGGCTTCGAAGCGCACCAATACTTCTGGCATTGCCCGGGCTGCCAGGCCTGGGACAGCTATCCGCCCCGTCGCGTCGAAGAGCTCTGAGCGGCCCGGCACCGTGAATATTCACGGGCGAGCTTGGCCGTGGCGCTGTCAACGCCTTGGCCCACGATGCCGTTGGACGTGGGCCGGCTGCATCCTGTGGCCGGTGGAACAACGCAATGTTGCTTCCATTCAAGAAGATATCAGGGAGAAATCAATGTTGAAGAAACTTCTGGCCGGTCTGGCCATGCTGGCCGCTGCCAGCGCCTTTGCCGCAGTCGATGCGAACAAGGCCTCACCGGCAGAGCTCGACGGCCTCAAGGGCGTGGGCCCGGCCATGTCGCAGCGCATCGTCGATGCGCGCAAGCAGGGCGAGTTCAAGAACTGGGATGACTTCATGTCCCGCGTGAAGGGCGTGAAGGAAAAGAAGGCCGAGAAGCTGTCGACCGAAGGCCTGACGGTCAACGGCCAGTCGTACAAGAGCGCAGCGGCGCCGGCTGCTGCAGCAGCAGCGCCGGCCGCGCCAGCCAAGCCGGCAGCACCGGCCAAGGGCAGCGCGAAGCAGTAAGCCTTCAGGCTCCGAGATCCGCTGGCGGGCCGCACAATGCGGCCCGCTTTGCCTTGTGCGGCGGCTGCAGCACACCCGGGCAGGGAAATGCCCCAGGTCGTGGCCCGTAACTTGCACTTAAGCTCGCCTCTTCATTTTTTCCGCCTCTACCGTTGGAGAACACATGAATCGCAAGCTCTGCGTTGCCCTTGCCGGCGCCGGCCTCGCCGTGGCGGCCCACGCCCAGACCAAGTGGGACCTGCCCACCGCCTACCCTGCCAACAACTTCCACACCGAGAACATCGCCCAGTTCGCGGCAGATGTGGACAAGGCCAGCGGCGGAAAGCTCAAGATCACCGTGCACGCCAACGCGGCGCTGTTCAAGGCCCCCGAGATCAAGCGCGCGGTGCAGGGTGGCCAGGCGCAGATGGGCGAGATTCTCCTGGTGAACTACCAGAACGAGTGGCCGCTCTTCGGGCTCGACGGACTGCCCTTCCTGGCCGACAGCTACGACAGCGCCTGGAAGCTCTACCTGGCGCAGAAGCCCGCGCTGGAGAAGAAGCTGGGCGAGCAGGGCATGATGCTCCTGTACTCGGTGGCATGGCCGCCCCAGGGCATCTTCGTGAAGAAGGAAATCGCCTCGGCAGCCGACCTCAAGGGCGTGAAGTGGCGCGCCTACAGTCCGGCCACCGCGCGCATCGGCGAGCTCGTTGGCGCACAGCCCGTCACGGTGCAGCAGGCCGAACTCTCGCAGGCAATGGCCACCGGCGTGATCGAGTCCTACATGTCCTCCGGCTCCACCGGCTACGACACCAAGACCTACGAATACATCAAGAACTTCTACGACACCCAGGCCTGGCTTCCCAAGAATGCCGTGCTGGTGAACAAGAAGGCGTTCGACGCGCTCGACAAGCCGACGCAGGACGTCCTGCTCAAGGTGGGTGCGGAAGCCGAGAAGCGCGGCTGGGACATCTCGAGGAAGAAGAACCTCGAATACCTCGATCTGCTCAAGAAGAACGGCATGACGGTTCATCCGCCCTCGACACAGCTCAAGGCCGACATGAAGAAGGTGGGCGAGACGATGCAGAAGGAATACCTGGAGAAGGCCGGCACCGACGGCCAGGCAGTCATCGACGCCTACCGCAAGATGTAGGCTCGCGGCCGCCTCCACCCGATGCGCAAGCTTCTCGATACCCTCTACGACAGCGCCGCCGCCCTGGCGGCGCTTTTCATGGTCGGGCTGCTGGTGATGGTGCTGCTGTCCATCGCCGGTCGCCAGCTCCACTTCAACATTGCCGGATCCGACGCCTATGCGGGCTACCTCATGGCGGGGGCCGGCTTTCTCGCGCTGGCACATACGCTCAAGCGCGGCGAGCACATCCGCGTCACGCTGATTCTTTCGCACCTGCGTCCTGCGGCCCACCGCTGGATGGAGCGGTGGGCCATGGGCGCCGCCGCACTGCTGAGCGCGCTGTTCGCGTTTTTCAGCGTGCGGCTGGTGCTGCAGTCCTACGAATTCCACGACGTGTCCACTTCCAACGACGCAACGGCGCTGTGGATTCCGCAGCTCGCGATGGCCGCCGGCACGGTGGTGCTGGCCATTGCAGCCGTCGATGAGTTCGTGCTGGAGTGGCGCGGCCGCGTGCGCGTGCAGCCGGAAGAGGCGGTGCGTCATGAGTGATCTTGCCGTCGCCGGCCTGCTGATCCTGACGCTGTTCCTCATGCTGGGCAGCGGCGTGTGGATCGGCCTCACGCTGTCCGGTGTTGCGTGGGTGGGCATGCAGCTGTTCTCGTCGCGGCCCGCCGGCGATGCCATGGCCGTCACCATCTGGGGGTCCGCGTCGAGCTGGACGCTCACCGCCCTGCCGCTG
>JAFECZ010000414.1 GCA_018241905.1 Pseudomonadota bacterium | reverse complement strand
TGCCCGAACTGGCGCTCCAGCGGCGCGCTCACGGTGCGGCTCATCACCTCGGGGCTGGCGCCGGGATAGAGCGTCTGCACCTGGATGGTCGGGTAGTCCACCTGCGGCAGTGCCGACAGCGGCAGCAGGCGAAAGCCCACCAGCCCCGCCAGCACGATCGCGAGCATGAGCAGCCCGGTGGCCACCGGCCGCTGGATGAAGGGGCGCGAAGGACTCACGGCCGGCACCTCACGGCGGGCCGCCGCCGTCGCCCCGGCGGCGCTGGCGCATCTGCTGCCAGCGCTCCAGCGCCTGCGGATCGCCCTTGTCGATGGCGTCCAGGAAAGCCTTGCGCTGCGCCAGCTTCTCGGGGTCGCCGGCTGCGGAATCGAGAATGCGCTGGCGCTGCTCGGCGTTGGGCGGACTCACCTTGCGCGCCCCGGCGTTGGCCTCGCCGGCGCCCGCGGCCTTGCCAGCGGGGACACCGCCGGGCGGCGGCGCATCGCCTTGCAGCGCCACGACCGTGCCGTCGTCCAGGCGGTCGCCGCCTTCGGTCACCACGCGCTCGCCAGCCTGGAGCCCGTCGGTGATCTGCACCCAGTCGACCGTGGTCTCGCCGCGCTTGATGGGGCGCATGCGCGCCTTCTTGTCCTCGCCCACCACGAACACGTAGGGACCCTTGGGGCCGTTGCGCACCGCCGTGACCGGCACCACCAGCGCGTCGATGGTGCGCAGGGTCATGCGCACATTGACGAACTGGCTCGGGAAGAGCGCGGCCTGCGCATTGTCGAAGCGCGCCTTGGCCTTGACGGTGCCGGTGCTCACGTCCACCACGTTGTCCAGGGTGGAGAAGCGCCCGGTGTCCAGCGTGTCGCTGCGGGTGCGGTCCATGGCCAGGACGGCCATCTGGGCCACCTCGCCACCGCTGCGCAGCTGGCGCATGATTTCCGGCACCCGGTCCTGCGGCACCGAGAACTGCACGTCGATGGGATTGATCTGCGTGACCACCGCGATGCCGGTGCTGGCGTTGGCCGTCACGTTGTTGCCCGGATCCACCGTGCGCAGCCCGATGCGCCCGTCGATGGGCGAGGTGATGCGGGTGAACTCCAGGTTGAGCTGCGCGCTGGCCACGGCGGCGCGGTCGGCAATGACGGTGCCTTCGAGCTGGCCCACCAGCGCGGCCTGCGTATCCACGTCCTGGCGGGCGATGGAATCCTGGCCGAGCAAGGTCCGGTAGCGCTGCAGTGTCACGCGGGCGGCCTGCAGCTGCGCCTCGTCGCGCTTTTGCGTGCCCTGGGCCTGCATCAGGGCCTGCTCGTAGGGGCGCGGGTCGATGCGGGCGAGCAGCTGCCCCTTCTTGACGCGCTCCCCTTCGGCGTAGAGCACCTCGGTCAGCACGCCCCCGACCTGCGGCTTGAGCGTGACGGTGGCCAGGGGCGTGACGGTGCCGAGCGCGTCCAGCGTGACCGGCAACTGCCGTTGCTGGGCCTGGGCACTGCCCACCGTGACGGTCGGCGCGCCGCCGCCGCCGAAGCCGCCGCCCCCGGGGCCGCGGCCTGCCGCCGGGCGCTTGATGAGATACCAGCTGCCGCCCACCAGCGCGACGACCACCAGCAACGCGATGGCCGTGCCCCAGCCGCGATGCCGGCGCCAGGCCGGCGTGGTGCTGGCGGCAGCGGCGGCAGTCGCGGGGCTGGGGTTCGTGTCGTCGGAAGAAGGCGCGGGCGGCGTCTGTGGCATGGAGGGAAGTGGCGAGTTTTTTCGGGTCTGGCGCGGTCCGGCTGCGCATGGAGCGACGGACCGGTCCAGTAGGCACGGGCATCGTAGCTGCGATGTCGCATGGCGCGTAAAGAAGCGGTAAAGCACCGACCCAGGCGTCCTGAGCGCGCTGCCGCCCATCCACTGCCGCCGCATTTCGCGCCGCCGAACCGCATTTCGTCGCATCCCGGTGGCCCCGCCAAGGCGCCGCCGGCACAGTCCGTCCGACCCAAGCGCAAACCCTCACGCAACCCAAGTCAAGGAGTACCTCACCATGTTCCTGATCCAGATCCTCCAGCACACCCCCACCTGGGTGTTCGGCATGTTCGCCGCACTGCTCGCCCTGGGCGGCCGCCAGTTGTTCCCCACCCAGGCCGGCCTGCGGCGCCTGGCCATCGTGGCGCTGGCGATGGCGGGGCTGTCGGCCTACGGGCTGGTGTCGGCCTTCGGCGGCACGCCGGCGGCCCTGGCCGCATGGATCCTGGCAGCCGCCGCCTCGCTGGCGCTGGTGCTGCGCCGCCCGGTGCCCTCGGGCGTGCGCTTCGACGCCAGCGAAATGCGCTTCTCCCTGCCCGGCACGGCGGTGCCGCTCGTGCTGATGATGGGCATCTTCTTCACCAAGTACGTGGTTGGCGTGCTGCTTGCGATGCACCCCGAACTGGCCCGCCAGAGCGGCTTCGCCCTGGGCACGAGCGCGGTGTACGGCGCCTTCGCCGGACTGTTCCTGGGCCGCTCGCTGCGCCTTTGGAAGCTGGCCCTGGGTTCCTCCGGCACCTCCAGCCTGGGCGCCGTGCTGGCCAAGTAAGCCCCACCTCACGTCCAACAAATCAGGAGAACCCTCATGACCCGACAAGACCGATCCCTCGAACAACTGGCCGTGCGGCGCGCCCGCGCCAAGGCGGGCTGGTGGATGCACGCCACCGTCTTTCTCCTCGTCAATGCGGGCATGGCCGCGCTGTCGATCGCCTCGGGCCGCCACTGGGCCATCTACCCCTTCCTCGGCTGGGGCGTGGGCCTGGCCATCCACTGGGCAGTGGTCTGGCTGCTGGCACCGGGCGGCAACTTCATGGAGCAACTGGTGCAGCGCGAGCTCGCCAAGCTGCAGGCGCGCGACCCATGGTAGAGGCCGGGCCGGCAGACGCGCTTCATCCCGCAGAATCGCCTCCCATGAAGATCGAATGGCGTGAAACCCTGCGCCACGGCCTGCTGGTCGTGGCGTTCTGCTTTGCGGTGGCCGCGGTCATCAACGCCATCTGGCCCGACAAGAGCTACCTGCACCACCTGGGCTATTCGATCCTGATCGGCACGCTGATCTGGCTGGTGATCGAGTTCGGCCGCTATCCCCTGCGCCGACCGCAGGACCCGGGCGGTTGGCCGCGCGGCTGGCGCGGCGTCGCGCTGTCGGCCACGGGCATCGTGGTGGGCTACTACGCCGGTTCGGCCCTGGGCGACTGGCTCATCGGCGGCGGCACCGGCGCGATCACGAAGATGGCCGAGTCGGAACGCGACCAGCGCATCTCGCTGATCATCACGGTGATGGCCGGCGTGCTGGGCAGCTACTTCTTCTATTCGCGCGGCCACAGCTCGGCGCTGGCCGCCCGCGTCACCGCCGCGGAGCGCGACGCCACCGAGGCCCGGCTCAAGCTGCTGGAAACGCAGCTGGAGCCGCACATGCTGTTCAACACGCTGGCCAACCTGCGCGTGCTGATCGCCACCGACCCGCCGCGCGCCATCGCCATGCTGGACCGGCTCAACAACTATCTGCGTGCCACGCTGTCGGGCTCGCGCGCCCTCACCCACCCCTTGTCCGCGGAGTTCGAGCGCCTGGGCGACTACCTGGCGCTGATGGCGGTACGCATGGGCCATCGGTTGCGCTTCAGCCTGGATCTGCCCGACGAGCTGTCGGGCGAGCTGGTGCCGCCGCTGATCCTGCAGCCGCTGGTGGAAAACAGCATCCGCCATGGGCTGGAGCCCAAGGTGGAAGGCGGCGAGATCGTCGTGCGCGCGCGGCGCAGCTCCGACGGCACGCTGATGCTCATCGAGATAAGCGACACGGGCATCGGCATCGACATCCATGAAGCCACCGCGCAGGCCGCCGCCAACGACCCCGGCAGCAGCTTCGGCCTGGGCCACATCCGCGAACGCCTGGCCACGGTGTACGGCGCGCGCGGCCAGCTCGACATCGGCGCCCTGCCCGCAGGCGGCACACGGGCCGTCGTCCACATTCCGCTGAATCGCCCATGAAAGCCACTGCACTCATTGCCGAAGACGAGCCCCTGCTGGCGCAGGCCCTGCACGCCGAACTGAAGGCCGCCTGGCCCGAACTGGA
Organism: Pseudomonadota bacterium; assembly: GCA_018241905.1. Lineage (GTDB taxonomy): Bacteria > Pseudomonadota > Gammaproteobacteria > Burkholderiales > Burkholderiaceae_C > Variovorax. Next base: position 694 of record JAFECZ010000414.1, on the reverse strand, counting down.
CGTGCTGGCCGTGGTGCCCGACGGCCACAGCGCCGTGCGCGAGGCACTGGAGCACCTGCCCCAGGTGCTGTTCCTCGACATCCGCATGCCGGGCCTCGACGGCCTGGGCGCCGCCATGGAAATCGCCGACCGCTGGCCCAATGCCGAGGCGCCCATGCCGCAACTGGTGTTCGTCACCGCCTACGACGAATACGCCGTGCGGGCCTTCGACGCGCAGGCCATCGACTACGTGCGCAAGCCGGTGCAGCCCGAGCGCCTTCGCAAGACGGTCGGGCGTGTGCAGCAGGCGCTGGCGGCGCAGCAGCAGGCCGCGCCCCGCGCTGCGCCGGCAGACCTGCTGGAGCAGACGCTGGGCGAGTGGCGAAAGCTCATCGGCGCGGCGGGAACGCCTGGCGCCGCAGCGGCCGGCGCGGCGCCGCTGAAATTCATCACTGCCAGCGACACCGGCGGCACCACCGTGCACATGGTGCCCATCCAGGACGTGCTGTATTTCGAGGCGTCCGACAAATACGTGCGCGTGCTCACCGCCGAGCGCGAATACCTCATCCGCACGCCGCTCAAGCAACTTCTTCCTCAACTGGATGCCGACACCTTCTGGCAGGTGCACCGCGCGGTGGTGGTGCGAAGCGACGCCATCGAGCAGGTGCAGCGCGACGAGACGGGCAAGCTCCTGCTGCGCCTGCGCGGGCGCCCC
>JAFECZ010000413.1 GCA_018241905.1 Pseudomonadota bacterium | reverse complement strand
GGGTGGCGTCGGCGGCCGAAAGCTCGCCATAGTCGGGTGCGGGAGACAGTGCCTCCTATGGACTGCGGGACATAGGAGGCATTCGCATGCTTCACACGCACTGCAAGGCCGCCCCGGGCAGCCGGCGGTCCCCCTGCAGGTCGTGCAAAACAACCTGGGCCACGCGTCCATCGCGACCACCTCGGTGTATCTCACCACCGAGCGTGGCGCGCGCATCCAGGCCATGCAAGGGTTTTGGGGCGAATCCTTTGAAGAGGGTAGTTCCAAGGAGCCGAGGCCAGCGGGTCCGAACCCCTGAATCCCCTGCGGGACTCGCGCGGGGGTGTGGGCCCCCTTTCGCGACAGGTGTTGAGGACGACTAGTTCAGGGAGCGGATGAATAGTGGGGGAGTGCCCGCTCCGATTAACCTTGCATGATCCTCAAGCCGAACTGAGGCGAAGATGGAGACCGTCTATGTTCAGAAGCACGGCACCGGGGAACTCGTTTCTCTGGCGATCTTTAGCCAGCCTCTTGATGGCGCCACCGCCGGTGATTTCGGTTTGTCGATCGCCGAAGGCCGAGAGCTGTTGGTAGCGTTACAGAGCAGGGTGACACAAGACCAGATCGTTGCCTACGACCTTCATCGTAGGTGCTGTCGCCACTGTGGATTCGTACCGGCGCATCAAGGACCGGCGGCCCCGCGTGTTCGCCACGGGCTTGGGCGAGCCCCACGTGCGGGTGCCGCGCGTCATCTCGTGCCTCTGCACTCCGGAGCCGCTCAACGACGACGATGACGATGAGCCGGCAGATCTGCGCTTCTCCGAGTGTCCGATCGAACGCCTGTTGCCTGGCCGTCGAACGCCTGAGGTGGCGTATCTCTGCGCCAAGCACGGCGCTTCGAGTTCCTACCGCTGCGCTGCCCAAAAGGTTGCGGAACTGTCGAGCAGCGTGGCCGAGGCGGGGTTCTTCCCCGGCATCATTCTTTATCTCACCTATTGGTTCCCGTCGCACCGTCGCGGCCGGATCAATTCGCTCTTCATGACCGCGGTGCCTTTGGCCGGCGTGGTCGGGGGGCCGGTATCGGGCTGGATTCTGGAGCGGTTCTCCGGTACATACGGGTGGGCAGGCTGGCAGTGGCTTTTTCTCCTTGAAGGGATACCCTCCATTCTGGTCGGCATCTTGGTCTTCTTCTATCTAGACAACGGCATCGAAAGCGCGAAATGGCTAACAGATGCGGAGAAGTCGCATCTTGCGAGTCAACTGTTGGGTGACAAGACGCCTGAATCCGCTCACTCCTTCGGCGACGCGATGCGCAATCCGAAGGTCTGGATCTTGAGCCTCGTCTACTTCGGCATCGTGATGGGTCTGTATGGCATCGGCTTCTGGCTGCCTTCGCTGGTGAAGGCGACTGGCGTCAAGAGCGCGATGGATGTCGGATTGCTGTCAGCAATTCCCTATGCGGCTGCGGCCGCGGTGATGGTGCTTGTTGCTCGCAGCGCCGATGCCCGTCGCGAGCGTCGCTGGCATATTGCGATTCCATGTGTACTCGGCGCGGTTGGCCTGGTACTAAGTGCCACCTATTCGTCAAGCACGCACCTGGCTCTCATGTCCTTGACGCTGGCCTGCGCTGGGATCACCACCGCACTGCCCTTGTTCTGGAGTTGCCCTACAGCAATCCTGACCGGAACTGCAGCCGCAGGTGGAATCGCGTGGATCAACTCCCTTGGCAATCTGGCCGGTTTTGTCAGCCCCTACATGGTCGGCTACGTCAAAGACCTCACACAAAGCACCAATGCCGGCATGTATGTGCTGGCGGGATGCTTGATCATTAGCGCGATCCTTGTGCTGCTCTTTGTTCCTGCACGACTGGTGAATCGATAGGCCGGATCGTCCCAGTAGGGGGGATGCGCTTGCACTCCTGCATGTCGCGCTTCTGCTCGCCCCCAGCTCACGGCAGCGCATCCGGAGCGCCAATGCATGGCAACGGCGCTCCCACTCGCGTTGACAGGGAAATGCCTCGGTTCCACTGGCGCCGTGAGCCATCTCCCGCTGGCGGCTTGAACATCGAGTCCGGGTGCCTGAGACTGCGCCAACAGAGCGATGACGGTGCGATCGGTATGTGGGGCCGAGCCAACTCGTCGTCCTCGGTGAAGCGCGCCTTCTGCTCATATTCAACAACGCCGGTCTCTCGAACGCAGCATCGAAGTTGGTCGACTGGCAGTTTCCAATGCGCGGGCGCAAATGGAGAGGCTGTGCCGGAACAATTCGGGCACGGCTCGCAGATTGGCAGGTTTTGAACTGTGGCACGCCCGATCCCCAACTTGCAGGCAAGGTTGACGGTGGAAATGCTGACGCCGTCAAGGAGCATCGCGATCGGTTTGGGGGCGCGAGGATTGAGCGTTTTGCCACGTATGCCTAGGCAGAATGTTTCATTAATTTCTGCCGACTTGCACATGAATCTTCCGCAATGTGTCGTGTACCTGCTTGTCGTCTTCGACATGCAGGATTTCCGATATCCACGACTGGGCACTAGTGCTGCGGCGGTGCCCGTTTCCACGTTGACAGGCAGCCGCAATTGCTACGCCCCTGTCAACTTTGAAACTAACGGGCATATTCCCGTTCGATTGCTTGCAGCCGTTCAACAATGATGCGGCGACGCTCTGCCACGGGCGACGCATCTGCCTGCACAATTGCAGCAGCAAGCAAGCGTGACACGTTTCGCGTTTGTTCCGCCTCGGCAACAGGGTCGTCCAGTTTTCGGATCTTGAAAACGTTGTTGCTGGAGTGAGTGTTCTCCGGTACGTTCGTTCCGAGCGAGGCGGCCTCCGGTGGCAGCGGGACCTTTCCGGCCAGCATGTCGCGAAGAGCATTGCGCAGTTTCACAACTCCTGCGTCTGTGGTCCCAAGTCGCTCAAGCTTGTGCACTGCGATGCTGCGCTGTCCCGTTTGGGCTTCCCAGTCACCGGGAAACCTCTGCTTGGCTTCATAGGTCGACTGCTCCACCTGGCCATCGAAGTCAATACTGTTCCAGCCGTTGCGGGCCACGTCACCGCCGGCAAATTCTCCTTCCTCGGCGGCCAGACGCCAACTGAAGAAGGTGCAGTTCTCGTCGTCGATGGGAACCACGCGGCGCGCCCAGAATGTGCGCTGGAAGAACGGGACTTCATCCAGGAGGTCGTATAGCGAGGCCACAAAAACGTAGTTGGGGAATACGACATGGAACATGCGCGCCCAGAGCGTGTTGTCGTCTGTTCGGCGCATCGCAACGTAGTACATGCCACGGCCGTCCTCGGTCACTTTCCACTCAACCTGGGGAAGCACGAAATAGTGGTCTCCGAAGTGTTGAGTGACCCGCGTATGTAGGAACTGTCCATGGAAAGGATCCATGTTGTTCTCAAAGCTCTGGAGCCAGTTGTTCGCGTGCAGGACGGAGGAGGGGTAGTACTTAAGCCCGGGGATTTGGAAGATATCGAACTCCGGGAACGGAGGCCTCATATCGGGAGGACCCATGTACACATGCACAAGCCCGTGATACTCGTGCACTGGGTAGGCGCCTTGGAATACGGCCTTCTTGAGGCGGCTGTTAGGCGGTTCCCCCGGCGTCTCGAGCACCGTTCCATCACAGCCAAACATCCAGCCGTGGTAGCAGCAGCGCAGGCCATGCTCTTCGATGCGACCGAACTCCAGCGAGGTTCCTCGGTGTGCGCAATGCTTGTGCAGGATGCCGACTTCACCCCCTTTGGTGCGGAAGGCGACAAGGTCCTCTCCAAGGATCCGGACCGCGCGCGGAAGATCGGTTAGCTGGGATGAGAAACAGACGGGCTGCCAGAAGCGGCGTTGCAACTCGCCCATCGGAGTGCCTGGGCCCACGCGGGTCAACTCGTGATCAGGTGCGGGGGCAACTCTCTGATCGTAAGCACGATAGGGTCCTAAGACGGGCTTGAATTCGGTGTTTTGCATGTTGTTGTTGTACGAATTCGTTCGACTTGGCAAAAGGACCAATCGGAGGGCTCGTTCCATACCACTGCTATTCAAGTGGGCGTCGAACTTTGGCCGTCTGCTCTCCCTGGTGGCGAGCCGTAAAGTCGCAAGCCGAGACCTCGTAGCCAAGTAGCTAATGGCTGGTGTGCAATGTTGGCCTGCACACATCGGTGCATGAACTACCTCCCGGTAGTCTTGTTCGCAGCCCCGCCGGACTCCGATAGCAAGAAGGGGACGAGAACTGGCTCCGAATGCATTGCTCCATTTGGAAACACACGACTCGGATGAAGCGTACGACCGTCAAGCGGTTGAATCCGGCGCTGATGCTTGAGGACGTCTAGTGCCATTCCCGCAAGTCATGTTGTCAGTGGCCACGTATGTGTTGTCCGGATCTCACTATATCGACTTAGTACAGTTTCATAGCTGATGTCGCAAAGCAAACTGAGCTCCGATCCGCAAGTGGTATCGGGTTCGACATGCGCGCCGCCGCGCTTGGGATGAGGTCAACACTGTCGGCAGTTTGCCGCACCTCGGGCGACCTCATGGTTTCGAACGCAACTTACTCCATCCTCCCTTGCGAGCGATGGGCGGGTTGTGTGGCGAATAGAGGTCGAGTTCTCGAGCGTTGAAGCGATTGTGTTCGAGCGAAGCAATAGTTGGGTTGGCGACGGTCCCAATGTCTATGGTAGGAAAAATGGAGACACTAGATCATCAACGGTCTGGTCCTCGGCAGCAAGTACGCCCTCATAGCCTTAGGCTATACGATGGTGTACGGCATTATCAATCTCATCAACTTTGCCCACGGCGAGG
>JAFECZ010000412.1 GCA_018241905.1 Pseudomonadota bacterium | reverse complement strand
CGAAGTGGCCGAGGAAATGAAGGCCAAGGGCAAGCTGCCCAGCCGCAAGGCCTGGGCCGGCGAGTGCCTGGAGCGCAAGAAGACCATGCTGCGCAAGACGAACTTCGACGACGTTCCGATGAAGCCGCAGCGCGTGTACCAGTGCATGAACCGCAACTTCGATCGCGAGACCTGCTACGTCAGCACCATCGGCCTGTCGCAGATCGCTGCCGCGCAGTTCCTGCACGTGTACAACCCGCGCAACTGGATCAACTGCGGCCAGGCCGGCCCGCTGGGCTGGACCATTCCCGCCGCCCTGGGCGTGCGCGCCGCCGATCCCTCGCGCAAGATCGTTGCGCTGTCGGGCGACTACGACTTCCAGTTCATGATCGAGGAGCTGGCCGTGGGCGCGCAGTTCAAGCTGCCCTACATCCACATCGTGGTGAACAACAGCTACCTGGGCCTGATCCGCCAGGCACAGCGCGGCTTCGAGATGGACTACTGCGTGCAGCTGGGCTTCGAGAACGTCAATGCCGGCCCGGACGCAGGCGTGGAAGCCAGCTACGGCGTGGACCACATGAAGGTCGTCGAGGGCCTGGGCTGCAAGTCCATCCGCGTGACCAAGCAGGAAGAGATGACGCCCGCCATTGCGCAGGCCGAGAAGCTGATGGCCGAGTTCGGCGTGCCGGTGGTGATCGAGGTGATGCTCGAGCGCGTGACCAACATCTCCATGGGCACCGAGATCGACAACATCACCGAGTTCGAGGAACTGGCCAAGGACGCCGCCGACGCCCCCACCTCGATCGCTGCGGTTGCACTGCTGGACTGATCGCCATGCCGAAGTTCGCTGCCAACCTCACGATGCTCTTCACCGAGCTGCCGTTCATGCAGCGCTTCGAGGCGGCCGCCAAGGCCGGCTTCGAAGCGGTGGAGTATCTGTTCCCCTACCCCTTCACCAAGGAAGAGCTGGTCGCCGCGCTCAAGGCCAATGGCCTGAAGCAAGTGCTGCACAACCTGCCCGCGGGCGACTGGGATGCCGGCGAGCGCGGCATCGCCTGCCACCCCGACCGTGTTGAAGAATTCCGCGCCGGCGTGGACCGCGCCATCGAGTACGCCACGGCCTTGGGCTGCCCGCAGGTCAACTGCCTGGTGGGCAAGCTGCCGGCCGGCGTGAGCGAAGCCGATGCGCGCAAGACGCTGGTGGAGAACCTGCGCTTTGCCGCCAAGAAGCTGCAGGCGGCCAACATCCGCCTGCTGATCGAGCCGATCAACACCTTCGACATCCCCGGCTTCTTCGTCAACCGCACCGACCAGGCGCTCTCGATCATCGACGAGGTGGATTCGGGCAACCTGTTCGTGCAGTACGACATCTACCACGCACAGCGCATGGAAGGCGAGCTGGGCAACACGCTCACCAAGCAGTTCGCGCGCATCGGCCACATCCAGCTGGCCGACAACCCGGGCCGCGGCGAGCCGGGCACGGGCGAGATCAACTACGCCTGGCTGTTCAAGCACATCGACAGCCTGGGCTACACCGGCTGGATCGGCTGCGAATACAAGCCGCGCGCCACCACGGTGGAAGGCCTGGGCTGGCGCAAGCAGCTGACGGCACAGTGATCCACCCACAAACAAATTGAACCCAAGGAAGACAGAGAAATGAGCGACAACACCTCCCGCAAGATCGGCTTCATCGGCCTGGGCATCATGGGCGCGCCCATGGCCACGCACCTGGCCGACGCGGGCCACACGCTGTTCGTCAACACGATCGGCCCCGTTCCCGAAAGCCTCAAGGGCCGCGCCACCGTGTGCGCCAACGGCACCGAAGTCGCACAGAAGTCCGACATCACCTTCATCATGGTGCCCGACACGCCCGACGTGGAAAAGGTGCTGTTCGGCGAAGGCGGCGTGGCCGCGGGCCTGGCCAAGGGCAAGATCGTGGTGGACTGCAGCTCCATCGACCCGATTGCCACCAAGGCCTTTGCCAAGCGCATCAACGACCTGGGCGTCGGCTACATCGACGCGCCGGTCTCCGGCGGCGAAGTCGGTGCCAAGGCAGCCAGCCTGACCATCATGTGCGGCGGCGACGAAGCCACCTTCGGCATCGTGCGTCCCCTGCTCGAGAAGATGGGCAAGAACATCACCCTGGTGGGGGGCAACGGCGACGGCCAGACCACCAAGGTGGCCAACCAGATCATCGTGGCGCTGAACATCGCCGCCGTGGGCGAAGCCCTGCTGTTCGCCAGCAAGGCCGGCGCCGACCCGGCCAAGGTGCGCCAGGCCCTGATGGGCGGCTTCGCCTCCAGCCGCATCCTGGAAGTGCACGGCGAGCGCATGATCAAGCGCACCTTCGCCCCCGGCTTCCGCATCGCGCTGCACCAGAAGGACCTGAACCTGGCCCTGCAAGGCGCGCGCAGCCTGGGTGTTGCACTGCCGCAAACGGCCAACGCCGCACAGCTGATGAACGCCTGCGCAGCCCTGGGCTACGGCCAGGAAGACCACAGCGCGCTGGTTCGCGCCCTGGAGGCCCTGGCGAACCACCAGGTCGCGCCTGACGCATCCTGATTCACCTTTCGTAGCTCCCGCACTCGAAGAGAGGCACCGCTTGCGGTAGCCTCTCTTTTCGCTTTTCCCCCGACCAAAAAGACAACGAGGAGAGTCCTATGTCCAAGCCCCTGTCACCTGCCGAAGAAGCGCTGCGCGATGCAGCCCGCGAATACCACCGCTCTCCCACCAAGGGCAAGATTTCCATCACGCCCACCAAGGCGCTGATCAACCAGCGAGACCTGTCGCTGGCCTACTCGCCCGGCGTGGCCTACCCCTGCCTGGACATCGAGGCCGACCCGGCCACCGCCTTCGAATTCACCGCCCGCGGCAACCTGGTGGGCGTGGTTACCAACGGCACCGCCGTGCTGGGCCTGGGCGACATCGGCCCGCTGGCGGCCAAGCCGGTCATGGAAGGCAAGGGTTGCCTGTTCAAGAAGTTCGCCGGCATCGACGTGTTCGACATCGAGCTGGCCGAGCGCGACCCCGACAAGCTGGTGGACATCATCGCGGCGCTGGAGCCCACGCTGGGCGGCGTCAACCTGGAGGACATCAAGGCGCCCGAGTGCTTCTACATCGAGAAGAAGCTGCGCGAGCGCATGAACATCCCGGTGTTCCATGACGACCAGCACGGCACGGCCATCATCTCGGCCGCCGCCCTGCTCAATGGCCTGGAGCTGGTGGGCAAGAAGATCGGCGACGTGAAGATCGCCGTGTCAGGCGCCGGCGCCGCCGCCATCGCCTGCCTGGACGTCATGGTGGGCCTGGGCGCCAAGCCCGCCAACATCTTCGCCTGCGATTCCAAGGGCCTGATCTACGAAGGCCGCGCCGGCGGCTTCGACGAATCGAAGGCGCGCTACGCGCAGCAGAACACCGACGCGCGCACCCTGGGCGACGTGGTCAAGGGCGCCGACGTGTTCCTGGGCTGCTCGGCCGCGGGCGTGCTCACCGCCGACATGGTCAAGACCATGGGCGACAAGCCCATCATCCTGGCGCTGGCCAACCCCGAGCCGGAAATCCGTCCCGAGTTGGCCAAGGCCGCGCGGCCCGACTGCATCATCGCCACCGGCCGCTCGGACTACCCGAACCAGGTCAACAACGTGCTGTGCTTCCCCTACATCTTCCGCGGCGCGCTCGATTGCGGCGCCACCAAGATCACGGAAGAGATGAAGCTGGCCTGCGTGCGCGAGATCGCGGAGCTGGCCAAGGCCGACATCAGCGAGGAAGTGGCCAACGCCTATGCCGGGCAGGAGCTTTCCTTCGGCCCCGACTACCTCATTCCCACGCCCTTCGACTCGCGCCTGATCCTGCGCATCGCCCCCGCCGTGGCCAAGGCCGCGCAGGCATCGGGCGTGGCCACCCGGCCCATCGCCGACCTGGACACCTACCGCCAGCACCTGTCGCGCTTCGTCTATCACACCGGCATGTTCATGCGCCCGGTGTTCAGCGCCGCCAAGGTGGCCAGCGCCAAGCGCCTGGCCTACGCCGAGGGCGAGGACGAGCGCGTGCTGCGCGCCGCCCAGTGGGCGGTGGACGAAGGCATTGCCCAGCCCATCCTGGTCGGCCGCCCGGCCGTCATCGAGGCGCGCATCAAGAAGGCCGGCCTGCACATCAAGCCCGGCGTCGACTTCGAGATCGTCAACCCCGAGGACGACCCGCGCTTCCGCACCTACTGGGAAGCCTTCCACAAGCTGATGGCACGCGAGGGCGTGACGCCCGAGGCGGCCAAGATCATGGTGCGTCGCTCCAACACCACCATCGCCGCGCTGATGGTGCATCTGGGCGACGCCGACGCCATGCTGTGCGGCCTGGTGGGCCGCTTCGACGCACACCTGGAGCACATCCGCAACATCATCGGCCTGAAGGCCGGCGCCTCGGGTTTTGCCACGCTCAACGCGCTCACGCTGGACAAGCACACCCTCTTCGTGGCCGACACCAACGTGCATGAAGACCCCAGCGCCGAGATGCTGGCCAGCATCGCCGTGATGGCTGCGGAAGAAATCCGCCGCTTCGGCCTGCCGCCCAAGGCGGCCTTCCTGTCGCACTCCAACTTCGGCAGCTCCAGCCGCGCGTCGGCGAAGAAGATGCGCCAGGCGCGCGACCTGTTCGTGAAGCTGGCGCCCGACGTGGAATGCGACGGCGAGATGCACGGCGACGCGGCCCTGTCGGCCGACATCCGCCGCGCCTCCATGCCAGAGAGCACGCTCAGCGGCGACGCCAACCTGCTGATGTGCCCCAACCTGGACTCGGCCC
>JAFECZ010000411.1 GCA_018241905.1 Pseudomonadota bacterium | reverse complement strand
GAAGATTGGCGCGGGTACGGACAAGGGCGTGGACGTGGGGCCGCTGGTGTCCTGCGCGGCCTATGAGCGGGTGAACGGTTTCATCGACCGCGGCGCCGGTGAAGGCGCGACGCTGGAGCTGGATGGCCGCAAGCCTGCGGTGCCGGGGTATGAGAAGGGCAACTTCGTGGGGCCGACGATCTTCTCGGGCGTGAAGCCGGGCATGTCGATCTACGAGCAGGAGATTTTTGGTCCGGTGCTGTGCGTGGTCGGTGCGGCCGACATCGACGAGGCGATCGAGCTGATCAACGCCAACCCGAACGGCAACGGCACGGCGATCTTCACGCAATCGGGGGCGGCTGCGCGCCGGTTCCAGGAAGACATCGATGTGGGACAGGTGGGGATCAATGTGCCGATTCCGGTGCCGGTTCCCTTGTTCTCGTTTACCGGGTCGCGTGCTTCGAAGCTGGGCGATCTGGGGCCGTACGGCAAGCAGGTGGTGCTGTTCTATACGCAAACGAAGACGGTCACGGAGCGCTGGTTCGACGATGCGACGGTGTCGCATGGGGTGAATACGACGATCAGCTTGAAGTGATCATGTGCGGCTCGGGCCGTGCTTCGTTTGCATTGTGGGCGGGCGGCCAAGGCCTGTGTGGGCCTGCGGCCGTGCGCCACTGGGGCGGTCGGCGCGTTGCGCCGACTTCCCCGCGATGCTCTCCAACGCACAATCGACACCATGGACTTTGAACTGACTGAAGACCAGCGCGCCTTTGCCGACAGCGCACGCGCGTTTGCCCAAGCCGAATTCGCGCCGCACGCTGCGCAGTGGGACGCAGAACAGATCTTTCCCAGGGAGGCCATCGCCAAGGCCGGCGAGCTTGGCTTCTGCGGCCTGTATGCACCTGAGCGCATCGGTGGTCTTGCGCTGCCTCGGCTCGACTCTGCACTGGTGTTCGAGGAAATGGCCGCCGTCGACCCGTCGACCACGGCTTTCATCACCATCCACAACATGGCCACCTGGATGCTCGGCACCTGGGGCACGCAGACGGTGTGCGAGAAGTGGGGCGAGGACTTGACCAGCGGGCGCAAGCTGGCTTCGTATTGCCTGACCGAACCTGGCGCCGGCTCCGACGCCGGCTCGCTCAAGACCCGCGCCGAACTGCAGGGCCACGAATACGTCATCAACGGTGGCAAGGCCTTCATCTCCGGCGCCGGCTCCACCGACGTGCTGGTGCTCATGGCGCGCACCGGCGGCGGCGGGGCAGGCGGCATCTCGGCCTTTGCGGTTCCGGCCGATGCGCCCGGCATCGCCTACGGCAAGAAGGAGCACAAGATGGGCTGGAACAGCCAGCCCACGCGCACCATCAGCTTCGACAACGTGCGTGTTCCCGCCGACCACCTGCTTGGCAACCAAGGCGAAGGCTTCAAGATCGCGATGAAGGGGCTGGACGGCGGACGCATCAACATCGCCACCTGTTCGGTGGGCGCGGCGCAAGGCGCGCTCGATGCGGCGCGGCGCTATCTGCACGAGCGCCAGCAGTTCGGCAAGCCGCTGGCCAGCTTCCAGGCGCTGCAGTTCAAGCTGGCCGACATGGCCACCGAACTCGTGGCCGCGCGCCAGATGGTGCGCCTGGCGGCCAGCAAGCTCGACGCGGGGCATGCGGACGCCAGCACCTATTGCGCCATGGCCAAGCGATTTGCCACCGACGCGGGCTTCAATGTCTGCAACGACGCGCTGCAATTGCACGGCGGCTACGGCTACCTGGGCGAATTCCCGCTGGAGCGCCTGGTGCGCGATGCGCGGGTGCACCAGATCCTGGAAGGCACCAACGAGATCATGCGTGTCATCGTCGCGCGAAAATTGCTCGAAGGCGACAGCGACATCCGCTGAAGCGCTTCCATTCAATTCCTCTTATCTCCAATGTCAGATCCCGTCGTTCTCTTCGAAGAAATCCCCACCGCCGATGGCCACCGCTTCGGCATCGCCACGCTCAATGCGCCTGCCGCGCTGAACGCGCTGTCGGTGGACATGGTCCGCCTGATGCTCCCCAAGTTCCGCGAATGGGCGCAGGACGCCGGCGTGGTGGGCGTGATGCTGCAGGCCGCGGGCGAGAAGGCCTTCTGCGCCGGCGGCGACCTGCGCCAGCTCTACCAGACCCTGCTGGAGTGCGGGCCCGATCGCAACACCTACGCCGAGGACTTCTTCCGCGAGGAGTACGAGCTGGACTACCTCATCCACACCTATCCGAAGCCGCTGCTGTGCTGGGGCCACGGCATCGTGATGGGCGGGGGCGTGGGCCTGATGGCCGGCTGCACGCACCGCGTGGTCACGCCGGCCAGCCGCGTGGCCATGCCCGAGATCAACATCGGCCTGTACCCGGACGTGGGCGGCAGCTGGTTCCTGCGCCGCATGCCGGGGCGCACCGGGCTCTTCCTGGCGCTGACGGCCGCGCAGATCAACGCCGCCGATGCCATCTTCACGGGCCTTGCCGATCACATGGTGCCGCAGGAGCGCAAGGGCCAGGTGCTGGAGATGATCGGCGCCACCCGCTGGAAGGGCGAGGCCAAGGCCGACCGCGCGGAGCTGTCGCGCATCCTGGCGCGCGCCGCCGAGGGCGCGGCGCTGCCGCCTTCCAAGCTGCGCGAGCACTACGACGCCATCGATGCGCTGATGGCCGGCGAAGACCTGCTGGATATTGCCGGGCGTCTGAACGCGCTGGCAGCGCAGGACGGTGCCGATGCCTGGATGCAGAACGCCGCGCGTGCGTTTGCCAAGGGCGCACCCAGCTCCGCTGCCATTACCTTCGAGCTGTGGCTGCGCGTGCCGCGCATGTCGCTGGCCGAGGTGTTCCGGCTCGAATACTGGGCGTCGCTGGGCTTCTGCGCGCACAAGGACTTTGCCGAGGGCATCCGCGCGGTGCTCATCGACAAGGACCGCAATCCGAAGTGGCAGCCGGCGCGGCTGGAAGACATCACGCCCGGGTTCATCGAGGACCACCTGCGCGTGCGCGGCGAGATGCCGCAAGAACTGCTGGCGCTGCGCTGACGCGGGTCAAGACAAAAGACAGAAGGAGACAACGCACATGAAGATCGCATTCATCGGCCTGGGCAACATGGGCGGTCCCATGGCCATCAACCTGCACAAGGCCGGCCTCGGCCTCGCCGCCTTCGACCTGTCCAAGGAGGCCTGCCAGAAGCTGCAGGGCGAGGGCGTGGCCATTGCCGAATCGGCCGGCGCATCGGTGGCGGGCGCCGACGTGGTGATCAGCATGCTGCCGGCCAGCCAGCATGTGGAGGCGCTGTACCTGGGCGGCGGCGACGGCCAGGCCGGCCTGCTGGAGAACATCCGGGCCGGTGCGCTGGTCATCGATTGCAGCACCATCGCAGCCGCCACCTCGCGCAAGGTGGCGCAAGCCGCGGCCAAGCGCGGCATCGCGATGATCGATGCGCCCGTGTCGGGCGGCACCGGCGGCGCCGTTGCCGGCACGCTGACCTTCATGGTGGGCGGCGAAGCGGCCGACCTGGAGCGCGCGCGCCCGGTGCTGGAAAAGATGGGCGCCAACATCTTCCATGCAGGCGGTGCCGGCGCCGGGCAGACCGCCAAGATCTGCAACAACATGCTGCTGGGCATCCTGATGATCGGCACGTCGGAAGCGCTGGCGCTGGGCGTGGCCAACGGGCTCGATGCCAAGGTGCTGTCGGAAATCATGCGCCGCAGCTCGGGCGGCAACTGGGCGCTGGAAAAATACAACCCCATGCCCGGCGTGATGGAGGCCGCGCCCGCGTCGAAGAACTACGCAGGCGGCTTCGGCACCGACCTCATGCTCAAGGACCTGGGGCTGGCGCAGGAAAACGCCATGTCGGTGCGCGCATCGACGCCGCTGGGCGGCATGGCGCGCAACCTGTATGCGGCGCACAGCCTGGCGGGCAACGGTGCGCTGGATTTTTCGAGCGTGATCAAGATGGTGCAGAAGAAGGGCTGAGAACAACAGGGGCACTGCTTGCGCCCCGCTGCATGCGGCGCAGAATCACGAGCCGATTGAAGGAGTGCCCATGTCGTCCGACGATCTTGCCCACTTCCAACCCCTCGACCCGGGCCGCATCAATACCATCGACCCGGTCGAGCTGAGGTACTGGTGCCGTCAACTGCAGTGCAACGAAGCGCAACTGCGCCAGGCACTCGCCAAGGCCGGCGACCACGTGACCGCGGTGCGCGACCAGTTGGCTGCGCTGCGCAGCTAGCAAGCCAGCACGCCTGTGTTCAGCGCGTGTGAATGGCCTGCGCGTTCAGCAGCGACTTCAGACGCCGCACTTCGCGCTCCAGGTCGATGATGAGCGCGGCGGCGTCCAGCCCCACGCCGAAGTCGCGCTCCAGCCGGCGTGCCTCCAGCGCGCACTGCAGCGCCGCGCTCTCGAAGCGCCACTCTTGCGGCGGTCTTTCGGCTGCGCCTTCGGCTTGCACGATGCCGACATCCACCAGCTGCATCACCCAGTCGATCTCGGCGCCGCAGGCATGGGCCAGTTCGCCGGCGGCCAGCGGCTGCGCCTCGCTGATGGCGGTGACGGAAAAACTTCTCTTGATGGTGACCATGGCGATCAGACTCCCAGGTGGCTGCGCGGTGCAAAGGCGGCGCTGGCACGCGCCAGATCCTCGTAGGCCTTGCGCGCGGCGTCGCTGTCGGCCGGCGGCAGCACGATGTCGATGAGCAGGTACAAGTCGCCCGGCGTCTTGCCGGCCAGGCCGCGGCCCTTCAGCCGCAGCTTGAGGCCGTTGCGCGCGTTGCGCGGCACGGTGACCTCGACCACGCCGCCGGTGGGCGTAGGCACCTGCACCTGCGCGCCCAGCGCG
>JAFECZ010000410.1 GCA_018241905.1 Pseudomonadota bacterium | reverse complement strand
CTCTGGCAAGCCGGTGAGCAACAACGGCAACGTCGTCTCGCCGGCCTACGACCCGGCCAGCGACAACGCAGGCAACCCGCTCTACAAGGGCATTGCCAACACCATGCCCGACGGCGGCTTCCTGGAGAGCTTTCGCAACGACATCAAGAACGGCAAGCTGCCGCAGGTGTCGTGGATCGTCGCGCCTTCCACCTACTCGGAGCACCCCGGCCCGTCGAGCCCGGTGCAGGGCGCCTGGTACGTGCAGGAGGCGCTCGATGCGCTCACCGCCGTGCCCGAGGTGTGGAGCAAGACGGTGCTGATCGTGAACTTCGACGAGAACGACGGCTACTTCGATCACGTGCCCTCGCCGGCCGCGCCCTCCATCAACCCCGACGGCACGCCGGCGGGCAAGACCACGGTGCCCGCCGACGAG
Source organism: Pseudomonadota bacterium (assembly GCA_018241905.1). Classification (GTDB taxonomy): domain Bacteria; phylum Pseudomonadota; class Gammaproteobacteria; order Burkholderiales; family Burkholderiaceae_C; genus Variovorax. Next base: position 4,424 of record JAFECZ010000410.1, on the reverse strand, counting down.
CTGGCCTTCGAATACTTCAACCATCCCAAGCCGCCGGGCACCAAGAGCCAGCCGCTGCCGGACGGCCGCGTGTACGGCCCCGGCGTGCGCGTGCCCATGTACGTGATCTCGCCCTGGAGTCGCGGCGGCTGGGTGAACTCGCAGGCCTTCGACCACACCTCGGTGATCCGCTTCATCGAGCAGCGCTTCGGCGTGAAGGAGCCCAACATCGGGCGCTTCCGCCGTGCCGTGTGTGGCGACCTCACCAGCGCTTTCAACTTCGCCAACCCGAACAACGAGCCGCTGCCCACGCTGGCGGGCCGCAAGACCAAGGCGCAGGCCGACCAGCTGCGCGCCGACCAGGCGCAGCTGCCCAAGATCCTGCCGCCGGCCAACCCGATGCTGCCGGTGCAGGAAACCGGCACCCGCCCGTCGCGCGCCTTGCCCTACGAGCTGCACGTGAGCAGCCGCACGAGCGAGCGCCAGGGCACGGTGCGCCTGGTGTTCGCCAACGGCGGCGAAGCCGGCGCCGTGTTCCACGTCTACGACAAGCTGCACCTCGACAAGCTGCCGCGCCGCTACGCGGTGGAAGCCGGCGAGAAGCTGGACGACGACTGGGACACGCTGGCCGACGCCGGCAAGTACGACCTGTGGGTGCTGGGCCCCAACGGTTTCCATCGCCACTTCAAGGGCGACCTGAACCAGACCCGCGCCGGCAACGCACCGCAGCCTGAAGTCCGCGTGGGCTACCACGTCAAGCAGGGCGACCTGCACCTGAAGCTGCGCAACGACGGCGGCCGCGACTGCGTGTTCACCGTCACTGCCAAGGCCTATCGCGACGACGGCCCGTGGAAGCTCAAGGTCAAGGGCGGCGACGACGTCGAGAAGCGCTGGAACCTGGACGCCAGCGGCCAGTGGTACGACTTCGAGATCACCTGCGATTCCGATCCGGCGTACCTGCGCCGCATCGCAGGGCGCATCGAGACGGGCCGCCACTCGGTGAGCGACCCGGCGTTCGGTCAGCCCGCCTGACCTTGAAGGCTTGCGCGCCGGCGGCTCAGGCCGCCGCGCGCAAGGCCCTGGCGGCCGACACCATGTTGGCCAGCGCAGGAATCACCTCGGCCCACTGGCGCGTCTTCAGGCCGCAGTCGGGGTTGACCCACAGGCGCTGCGCGGGAATGCGCTGCGCCGCCTTCTTCATCAGCTGCTCGATGTGCGCCTGCGTCGGGATGTTGGGCGAGTGGATGTCGTACACGCCCGGGCCGATCTCGTTGGGGTAGTTGAAGTTGTCGAAGGCATCGAGCAGCTCCATGTCCGAGCGCGAGGTCTCGATGGTGATCACGTCGGCATCCATGCCGGCAATGGCCTCGATGATGTCGTTGAACTCCGAATAGCACATGTGGGTGTGGATCTGCGTTTCGTCGCGCACGCCGTTGGCGGTGATGCGAAAGCTCTCGACGGCCCAGCCCAGGTAGTCGGCCCATTGCGACTTGCGCAGCGGCAGCCCTTCGCGCAACGCCGCTTCGTCGATCTGGATCACCCGAACGCCGGCCTTTTCCAGGTCCAGCACTTCCTCCCGGATGGCTAGCGCCAGCTGCTTGCACGAGAGGGCACGCGGCTGGTCGTCGCGCACGAAGGACCAGTTGAGGATGGTCACGGGTCCGGTCAGCATGCCCTTCATCGGCTTGGCCGTGAGCGACTGCGCAAAGGTGGCCCATTCCACCGTCATCGGGCGTGGACGGCGGATGTCGCCGAACAGGATGGGCGGCTTCACGCAGCGCGAGCCGTAGGACTGCACCCAGCCGAACTGGCTGAAGGCATAGCCCTCGAGCTGCTCGCCGAAGTATTCCACCATGTCGTTGCGCTCGGCCTCGCCGTGCACCAGCACGTCCAGGCCCAGCGCCTCCTGCTCGCGCACGCTGCGTTCGATCTCCGAGCGCATGGCCGCGCGGTAGCCCGCGGCATCGAGGCGGCCGGCCTTGAATGCGCTGCGCGCGAGGCGGATCTCTTCCGTTTGCGGAAAGGAGCCGATGGTGGTGGTGGGGTAGGGCGGCAGATTCAGCAACGCCGCCTGCCTGGCGGCGCGCTGCGCATACGGGCTTTGGCGCTGGCCCAGCGCCCCGGTGATGTTCGCGACTGCGGCCTGCACCGCCGGGTTGTTGACCCGAGGAGATGCGCGGCGCGCAGCCATGGCGGCCGCGTTGGCGGCAAGCTGGTCTTTCACCGCCTCGCGGCCATGGCGCAGCGCGGCGCCCAGCACGCGCAGTTCATCGAGCTTCTGCAGCGCAAAGGCGAGCCACGACTTGAGTTCGTCGTCGAGCCTTTGTTCGCTGGCCAGATCCACCGGCACGTGCAGCAGCGAGCACGAAGGTGCGATCCACAGCCGCTCGCCCAGCCGCGCCGCCAGTGGCTCCAGCCAGTCGAGCACGGCGGGCAGATCGGTCTTCCAGATGTTGCGGCCATTGATGACGCCCAGCGACAGCACCTTGTGCGAGGGCAGCATGCTCAGCAGCGGCAGCACGTCCTCGCGGCCGTTGACGGCATCCACATGCAAGCCGGCCACCGGCAGGTTGGCGGCCAGGTACTTGTTGTCCTGCAGCGGCCCGAAGTAGCTGGCCAGCAGGATCTTCACGCGGCAGCTCTTGAGCTGGTGGTAGGCGGTGTTGAAGGCATGCTGCCAATCGGCGTCGAGCTCGGTGGCGAGCAGCGGCTCGTCGAGCTGCACCCAATCCGCGCCGTGTTCTGCCAGCGCGTCGAGCAATTGCGCGTAGACGGCCAGCAGGCCGGGCAGCAGGGCGAGCTTGTCGCTGTCGTCCTTGGCCTTGCCGATGGCCAGGTAGGTCACGGGGCCGAGGATCACCGGCTTGGCCTTCACGCCCTGCGCGCGGGCCTCTTGCAGCTGATCGAGCAGGCGCGAGGCGTCGAGGCTGAATTGCGTGCTCGCGCTGAACTCGGGGACGATGTAGTGGTAGTTGGTGTCGAACCACTTGGTCATCTCGCCGGCGGCCACGCCGCCGCAACAGGCCGCGTGTTCTTCCGAGCCTCGGGCCGAGCGGCCGCGGGCCACGCGGAAGTAGTTGTCCAGCACATCGCCATGAAAGCCCTGCACGCGCTGCGGCAGGTTGCCCAGGGTGAAGCTCATGTCCAGCACCTGGTCGTAGAACGAGAAGTCGCCCACCGGCACCAGGTCCAGGCCCTGCTGATGGCGCCAGTGGCGCTGGCGCAGCTGCGCGCCCAGGGCCTGCAGGGCGTCGCGGGAGGATTCGCCCTTCCAGTACGACTCGAGCGCGAACTTCAATTCGCGCCGGGCGCCGATGCGGGGGAATCCGAGGTTGTGAATGGTGGTCATGTGCCTTGTTCTCTCTCTAGCGTTCTCGAGGCGGCGAATGCTAGGGACACAAGGTCATGACGTAAAATGGTCTTAATTCACGTATCAATGAAACTGGCTCATACATGCTGGAGCGCATCCACCTGGCCATCGTCCAGCAGGTCGAGAAACAGGGCTCGCTGACTGCGGCGGCCGGCGTGCTGTGCCTCACGCAGTCGGCCCTGAGCCACAGCATGCGCAAGCTGGAGCAGCAACTGGGCATCGACATCTGGCTGCGCGAAGGCCGCAGCCTGCGCCTGACGCAGGCCGGCCAGTACCTGCTGGCCGTGGCCAACCGCGTGCTGCCGCAGCTGGACCTGGCCGAGGAGCGCCTGCGGCAGTTCGCCCAGGGCGAGCGCGGCACGCTGCGCATCGGCATGGAATGCCATCCCTGCTACCAGTGGCTGCTCAAGGTGGTGTCGCCCTACCTGGCTGCCTGGCCGGACGTGGACGTGGACGTGAAGCAGAAATTCCAGTTCGGCGGCATCGGCGCGCTGTTCGGCTACGAGATCGACTTGCTGGTCACGCCCGATCCACTCTTCAAGCCCGGCCTGGTCTTCGAGCCGGTGTTCGACTACGAGCAGGTGCTGGTGGTGGCCAAGGGGCACGCGCTGGCGAAGGCGCCTTATGCCAGGCCGCAGCAGCTCACGCGCGAAGTGCTGGTGACCTATCCCGTAGAGCCGCAGCGGCTCGACATCTACAACCAGTTCCTTTCGCCCGCGGGCGTGAGCCCCAGGCGCCACAAGACCATCGAGACGACCGACATCATGCTGCAGATGGTCGCCAGCGGCCGCGCCGTGGCCGCGCTGCCGCGCTGGCTGGTGCAGGAGTACGCGGGCAAGATCGACGTGGTGCCGGTGCGCCTGGGGCCGCGCGGCATCCAGAAGCACATCTACCTGGGTGCGCGCGAAGCGGACACGGGGGTGGACTACTTGCGCGCCTTTGTCGAGCTGGCGCGCGCGCCGCTGCAGGCCTAGACGCCCTGCCATTTTTTTCCAGCATGCAGTTTGAGATGAACGCCGCCGCGGCGCCGCTTCCCAGCGGCGAAGCCATTTCCGCCCTGATCGACTTCGGCGCC
>JAFECZ010000040.1 GCA_018241905.1 Pseudomonadota bacterium | reverse complement strand
AGCGAATCCTCGTGCCCAAGATCGAAGTGGAGTCCCGGATTTAGTCCACCGTGCACGTACCATCAGCACCATCATGATCGACATCCTCTTCGACTACTTCCTAAACCCGCCTACACGCCTGAAGACGTGGGGTCGAGTCATGAGCGGCATTGGCATGGCGCTCATCGTGGCCGGGGTCTACCTTGGTGCGGGACTCGGTGCCATCAACGTGGTGCTGAAAGTTGGAAATGCCAAGGGAGGCCCGACGACGCTTGCTGAGACGTAACCCCAACATCCCTACGTGGTTCATCCCCGAGGGACCGTTCGGCTTCACCGCGGCTGCGATCCTGCTGGCCTGCGGTCTGTACGCCATGTACTTCGCGCGGAAGGCCGAACGTCTTACCTAGATCCCTGTCTGCAGGCCAGTACGATGACCGCTCAACAACAAGGAGCGGGACATGGAAGATATGGTCGGACTGATGATGGTGATGTGGCTGGCAGTGGCGGTGGTCGTCGTCCTCTGGATCTGCATGCCGTTCGCGATCTTCGGCACGAAGCCGCTGCTGCGGGCACTCATCGCAGAGCAGAAGAAGACCAACGAACTTCTAGCCGCCGCTGCAACTCGAAAGGCTGACGCCTGACCCGCTGAGTCCTGGCCGAGCCAACGGGCGTCGGCGTCGGACCCTAGTTCTCGTACATGAAGTTGCTCTCTGACTGATGAGGGGATGAGGCATCGGCCGTCGGCGGAACTGATGCGCCGGGCTGATCGCTCGCGCGGAACACATTGGCCATCAGCTTGGTGAACGGCTTTTTGGCTACAGAGGCCTTGCCGGGAGATGCGATGGCCTCCAGACTGTGTGGCACCGTTTCGATCTCCGCGTTGTGTCTTTCCATCATTGAACTCTTCGGAGTAAGAGGAGGCGCTCGACAGCTTATGGTCTCTGCCGTCGGGCGCCAAACGTGATATCGCTCTCCACCGGATAGAAATCGGCTCGTCTGTGACAAATTTCCGGGCGAGCGTGAAGCAGGGTCTGCCGGCATTCGCAGACCGCATTCAGATCGCATAGTGGCAGGGGACTCAAAATGCCCTGCGGCTTTGGGAACTCCGCGCCCCTCTTGACCATCTATTCTTCGGACGGACAGTCGCCAGGCGCTGGTAGAGGTTGCTGCGGCACCCGCCTCACTCGGCGGTTCCTCGATGCCGACGGCTGTCGCGTCCCCAATCGAGAATCGGGAAATCTTGAAATCCATCTTTCTCTGGCCGTAATATTTCCGGCCAGAGAGGTATTGGTCATGAACATCCACAAGGAGCATCCGCCCGAGAGCGATGACTTGCTGGCGCCGCCCGAATGGTCGATGGAAATTTTGCAAGCGCAAGGCCAGCAGATCGCAGTTGTGAAACGCAAGAGCAAGGAAATGTGCCGACTTTCCTTGTGCATTCCAGAGTCGGACGCGGAAGAGGCGCGAAGGCTGTTGGCCGACAAGGCACGGCAATGGATCCGGGACTATCGGAGCAAGCGCAGCAGTCGAGGCCTGCCAAGCTCGGCAACAGCAACCGGCCCCACCAGGGAATGACCCACCCGACCATCAAGCTGTTCGAGCAGCAAGCCGAGCTGCTTGAGATCCAGGGCAGCGCAAAGGGCCTGGACGATGCGATTGCCCTATTGGCTGGTTGGATGGAACTGGCAGACCTGTCAGAAGATGACTGGGCGGTCTTGGGCGAGGTCGGGGGAATCCTGTACCGAGACGGGCTCCGCCGGAGGTCCGAGTGATTCAGCCCGAAGAACATAGCGATGAGGACTTGGCCCGAGAGGCTGTGGAATGGCGTCGGCGCGCGCTGCAAGGCGACCGCGACGCGAGGGGAAGGGCTCACGAATTGGAGCGGGAGATAGTTCGGCGGGCCGGAGCTCTTTCTACCCTCAGAGCGGTCTTGGAAGAGCCTCCCGTGCGTCCGAAGCCTTGGTGGCGCTTTTGGGCATGAAAAAGCCCGCCGAAGCGGGCTTGTGACGCTTAACCTGGTTCAGGCGGCCAGTGCAAATCGCTCATCCGAAGCCGCAGTCAATTCAGACCGCCACTTCTTGCGAGACTCTCTCACCACGATGCGCTGATTGCACAGGCGCTCGACAGTATTGATCCGATCAATGATATGGGTCGCTCTGCCTTCGCCAGTGACCTTGTCCAACACCAGCAGTCTGGTGATGCTGTCCGCGTACTTTGGGACTTTCCCATGTCGTTCCCAGAGGCTGACCGACTGTTCGGTCGCGCCCATGCATTTACCCAAGCCGGCTTGAGACATTCCCAGGATCAGGCGTAGAAAGCGCAGTTCCTTCCCGGTCACCTTTCCGGGCTTCTCTGTGAGGGTCACTGCTATTGCCTGATGCAGTCCGTCCACGTCCTCAATCGAGGTCGCAGGTCCATAAGCGGTTTCCTTCGTGTGGTATCCGTTTTCCAGCCACACGTTGTCCAAACCGCACTCCGTGTAGTGATACATAGCTACTCCAATCAACTGATTTCAAACACAGTTACCAACACCAAATCGGGATCCTCGTCGCAAAGCGCGACCAGCGTCGTAAGTTCCCGGCCGCTCACGTACCGTTCCATTCGGCACTCTAGGCTTCCTTTCTCGATGTTGACTTCGGGCTGTCGGCGGATCGTTCCAAGGCGAATGCATTCCGTAATTTCAAGAGATGAAACCTTTCTCAGCTTCATCTGATCCTTGATATGGTCCGTCAATCGAACCCTCCTTGAGTCCTTGGCGGTCGTCCGAATGTGCTTCGCTAGTTGGGCCTTCGACCACTTTTCGATTACTGAGCAACCCATAATTTTTATGTGTCGATACTAGCAGCTTGCTACGACGTCGCAAGTAGGCTTAACGAATAACCTGACCGGTTGCTTTGTGACTTATTCGCGAACTAGCGCAGCACCCGGCAGTTGCCAAACTCACATCTGATCGTCAGTGCGTCCCCGTTGGAGCAGGGGACGCTGTAAGTCTCGAAGCCAGGCCCATTGGCAGTCAGCGTGGCCACGGGCTGAGCAGAGCACGCTTGAGCGCGGGCGACGGCCTGTGCCTGGAGCGTGTCTTTGCCGGTAGGGCCGGTCTTCTGCCCAGTCGGAGGTGGCGGATCGGTGGCGGTGGTCACGCCGTCGCTCAGCAGGATGCCGGTCATGCCGTTGTTATCGGCCGAGTCCACGCGGAACCTGAAGTTCTTGAAGCTGATCTCTTTGGATGCAGCCAGGTCGTATTTCGCGGATTGGTAGAACGCCGGGGCCGCGAGCTCGCCTCGGAACTCCCGGTAGCTGATTTCGATGGTTGACCCGGAGAGTCCTGAGTAAATCAGCTCCCTGCGCAGGAAACTGGAGTCCTTGGCGATGGTGGTTTCCCAGCCATCAGGCGAGTTGAGGATGCCAACCCAGCGCCGGACCGTCCGAATCTGCCCTGCCTGGGACGACAGGATGACGTCTCCTGGCGCGGCCTGAATGCGCTGGCCGACCTGATATGACTTGGTCGGGGTCGTGCTCATGACCTGTGATGCGCAGCCCACAAGCACCGCGCACGCCGCGACGACCGCGGCGGCAAACATCGATTTCCGCATCTTCCCTCTCTCCAATACCCCAGATGTAATGCACCGAGCCGGTGCAGCCATCCTCAAGTTTGGGGAGGGATCGGCGTTCTGTCGCAGCCCTACGTCGCCGGCCCGAAGAATCTCTCGATGTCCGTGATGGTTTGCTCGATCACGTCGGGGTCGTCGGGGTGCTCGACCAGCTCGACGAGGAGGTTGCCCAGGTTTTTCCGGAGGGTGGGGCGTTCCTTCCTGGCGATGGCGGCGAGCTGCTCGACCACGTCGCGCACAGTCGGCGGCTGATCGGCGCCGACCAGCCTGAGCACCGGACGCTCGCTCTCGGACTTGCCCGTCTCCAGCCACTCCGCTGACACGCCTAGCGCCGCGCCGATCGACACCAGGTCGCGCGGCCGCTTTCGCTGGCCCGACTCGATGTTCCCGATGGCGCTCTGAGACACGCCGGCAGCCTCCGCCAGCTGGAGTTGGCTCCAGCCCTTCTCCTGCCGCACGGCCTTCAATCGTGATCCGATGGTGTCCACGATCGCATTATCCTCTAGACATGTTGTGCGATCGTGTTAGGATGACAATCACGATCGAAATACGAAGGATGGTCATGAGCAGGTTCCGGGGGTTGCAAGGGTTCTACCAGGCGCTTCTCGTGGTGGGCACCCACCGCGAACTGGCCAAGCGTATCGGCGTGTCGATTGCAGCCCCAGGAAACTGGGTCCTGCGGGGCCGCGTCCCAGCGGAGCATTGCCCCGCCATCGAGCGAGAGACAGGCGTCCGGTGCGAGGTCATCCGGCCTGACATCCCCTGGGGCGTGCTCCGCGCACAGCCCGCTTCTCGGAAGGCCAAGAGTGTCTGACGACGCTTCAAACGTGTTCGCCGTTGGGCCTGATCGGCCGCGGCGAGACGCGCACATCAAAGGCATCGAAGTGACCGAGCACTTCGACGAGTCGGCCAGATACGGCTTTGATGCGTCGGGCAACTCGCCCATCGACGTCCCGACACCCGAAGCCATCGCTACCGAAGCCTGTCGAGTCTCTGCTGAAGGCTGGCTGACAGTCGCTGAGAGTCGCGCTCGAACGCAGAACGAGTGTGCTCCGAGACCATCGCGCCTAGTAGCACTGCTTGCGCGATTTCCATTTGTGCGGCGTGCTCGCTCTGCAGCGGAAGCAAAGCCTCCGCGGGGAGCACCCGAATGAGCGCCGTCAGAAAGGCCTCCACCGCCAGCATGTTGCCCTTCAGGTCGCAGATGTTCACGGTCGCGTCTTGCAAGGTCTCCATTTCGCCTGTCCCTCTGGGAGTTCTTGTTGGGGAGCTCGGAGCCTACCCCGCGAGGGGGCAGGCGCCCCTCCACAGCTTTGAGGGCCATGGCCTGGCTGGCGCACATCATCAGGCTCTTCCCCGGTACTGCGGTCGATTGGCCGCGGGCCGGACCGGTAGCCGGTCTGCCCGGTGCTCGGCAAAGCGGATCAGCAGCTCGCCATCGACCGCGCGCATCTCCAACCTGGTAGTGGAGATCGTCAGCCGCGCCGGCCTGATCGCTGCCGGGTCCGCGTTGGTGGACATGGATGTCCGGGTACTGCTGTGCAAGACCACGCCGGTTGCGTGCGGCAGCGGCAGGTCGGGGTCTGGAAGTTCTGTGTGCATGGAGCCGCAGTCTCAGCCGGCCCGCGTGGAAGCACCAGCAAGACGCAATGCAGCTCCTTGCACCCCATGCAAGTGCGCGCAACGACCTGAATCCGCCTGCAAGCGGGTGAAAGCCGGTGCATGACCGAAATCGAACCTCCCGCCGTCCGGGCTCGCAAGATCGTCTCGACGGTCCTGCAGGCAGCGCAGCGCGAGGCAACGCAAACGGCAATCGCCGCCGCCATGGGCTGCAGCGAATCGACCGTGTCGCGCCTGCTAAGCGACCACCTGGAGAAGCTGGCGCTCGTCCTGGCTCACGCTGGCCTGAAGGTGGCGCCGGCCGAGAGCCGCTGCTTTCCGCCGGACTACGTGGACGCGCTGCTCCTGATGGCCAAGCAGCATCTGAGCACGGTGCAGAGCGTCAAGAACCTGGAGTGGGACTGATGGCCGGCCAGATCAACCGCGTGATCTACATCGCGCACTTCCTCTACTGGCTGCGCGTCCACCGCTCTTGGTCGAGCGCGAAATGGATCATGGAATTTGAGGGTAGGGCATGGAGATGAGCAGCTACACGTTCCAGAACCACGAGGGGCGCGAAATGGTCGCCACGCTCGTCGGTGAGCCGGGAAACCGTCACGTCGAGTTCGCCTACGACTACCCGACAAAGCTGTCGCTGGGCCGCGTGTCTCTGCCGGTATTGCTGAGGGACCCCATGAAGAAGGGCGGGTGGTGCTGCATGTTGGCGCCCCACGGCGACATCGAGGGCTGCAGCGAAGACGACCTCGTGATTCTCGATTTTGGCGTGGTCGAGATGCTCGCCGCGTGGGCACAAGAAGCGGCGCTCGGCCGCGTTGAAAGCACTGAGGAATGACGACGTACCAACAGCATCCGCTGTCGGCAGCCTTCCCCCCGATGGCCGACGACGAGTATCTGGCGCTGCTCGACAGCATCACCAACATCGGCGTCCAGAACCCGATCACCATCTATGAAGGCATGGTGCTCGATGGTTGGAACCGATACCGCGCAGCAACCGAGGTGGGCTACGAGTGCCCGACCGAGCCCCTTGGCGATGTCGATCCGCGCGACTTCGTCATGGCGCAGAACAGCGCGCGGCGCAGCCTGACGGCGAGCCAGCGCGCCCTCGCTGCAGCGGCCTGCTACCAGTGGAAACCGGTGGGCAATCCGCTATTCCGAAGTACTTCGGAATTGGCGTCGCAGACTGCTGTGGCGGCTGCCGCGAAGGTATCCGATACGACGCTGCGTCAGGCCAGAACAGTCCTGGACCACGCCGTCGATGAGGTGAAGGAGGCCGTTCGCGCGGGATCAATTCCGGTCGAGGCGGCCGCGCAGGTCGCCAAGCTCCCAAAGGACCAGCAGGTAGATGCGCTTCGGGCTCCGAAGCCAGCCAGGTTCAAAGACAAGCCGAAGAAGGGCGCCAAGGCCGACGTGATCCGCGCCGAACTCAAGGCCGCCGACAACAAGGCGAGTGCGGATGCAGCCAAGGGCCGGGTCACAGAACTCGAGGAAATGGTGGTCGAACTCGGCCACCAACTTGAAGACGCTTTGCGGCAGTCCGCCGCGACGCAGGCCGACAACGAGAGCGTGGCCAAGATTCTCAACGCAGGGGATCAACTGGCGGCCGCAATCGCAGAGGCGAAGAAGTACCGCGACCTGGCTCAAGGGCTTCAGGAGCGCATCAACAGCATGACGACTCAGATCGCCGAGTTGAAGCGATCGGTTGCGAGCTGGAAGAAGAAGGCCGAGGCCGTCACATGAGCGGTCTATTCGAGTCAGTAGCCGGGAGCGCCTTTCCGCCGCCGCGGCCTTTCCAGAAGGCGGCCATGCTCTCCATTGCCGAGGGCGTGCTTGCTGGCCACAGCAACCAGATGCTCATGGCCCCGACCGGCGCGGGCAAGAGCTACCTGGGGCTGCGTGTCGCGCACAAGGGGCTCAAGCAGGGCAAGCGCGTCACTTTCCTCTGTGACCGCAAGGCGCTGATCGAGCAGACCAGCGCAGTCGCCGATGAGTATGGGCTGACCGAGCATGGCGTCATCCAAGCCGACCATCCGCGTCAAGACTGGGCGAAGCCGCTGCAGATTGCCAGCGTGCAGACGATTGCGACCAGAGGCTGGCCCGAGACCGACGTGCTGATCGTCGACGAGGCGCACACGCAGCATGAGACATGGGTGGAGTTCGCGAAGTCCGGCCGAGCCAAGGTCATCGGCCTTTCGGCGACGCCGTTCTCCCCTGGCTTGGGCAAGATCTTCACGAACCTCATCAGCGCGGCCACGATGCACGAGCTGACGGAGTCCGGGGTGCTGGTGCCGATGCGCGTGCTCTCGTGCCGGCGGCCCGACATGACCGATGCACCGCTGAAGAAGTCGGGCGAATGGCAGGACAGTGCAGTTGAGGAGCGTGGGATGGAGATCATCGGCGACGTCGTGGCCGAGTGGCTCCGCCATGGGGAGGGCAGGAAGACCATCGTCTTTGGCGCCACGATCAAGCATTGCGAGGAGCTCTGCCGCCAATTCAACGAGGTGGGCGTGCTGGCCGCGACGTTCACCGAGCAGACCCATGAGACGGAACGCCCTCGTTTGCTCCGGGAGTTCCGCAAGGCCGACTCTGTCATCCGCGTCTTGATTTCCGTCGAGGCCCTCGCCAAGGGATTCGACGTGCCTGACGTCGGATGCGTTGTGGACTGCCGGCCGCTGCGCAAATCGTTGTCCACCGCCATCCAGATGTGGGGTCGCGGCCTCCGCGCATCGCTCGCTACTGGGAAGACGGACTGCATCCTGCTGGACCACAGCGGCAACATCACGCGCTTCGCCGAGGACTACACAGATATCTACTTCAATGGCCTTGCGTCCCTCGACATGGGCGAGAAGCTGAACAAGACCGTCCGCCAGGACGGCAAGGAAGAGAAGGAGCGCACCGGCTGCCCGACGTGTGGCTACAAGCCGTTCCGGCAACGCTGCATGTCCTGCGGATTCGAGATCGTGGCGCAGTCCCTGGTCGCGCACGAGGCAGGGGAAATGCACGAGATTGTGCTCGGCAAGAAGAAAGTTGCTGACGACAGGCAGCACCTCTGGGCCCAGGTCTGCACCTATGCGGCAAAGCACAGCCCGGAGCGCGCCTACGGCCGAGCGTGGAACCTGTTCAAGGACATGGTGGGCACTGAGGTGCCGAAGGATTGGCGGTTCTCGACCGCTGGCACCCCAGTCTCACCGGCGCTCGAGAGTCGTATCAAGGCCAACAACATCCGGTTCGCGCGCGGCAGGGCGAAGCAGAAGGCGGCGGCATGAGCTTCATCAACTTTGCGCGGGCGCACGGCGTCGAGATCGGCGATCTGCTGTCGAGCGAGAAGATTCGCCGCTGTGGCACGACGGAGAAGCCGCGCAGCAAGAACGGCGCGTACTTCTGGGATGGGCGGCGTGGCTGGGTCTTCGCGTGGGACGGTGAGGCCCGTGTGCATTGGTACGACGACCCGAACGCAGCCCCTTGGACGGAGGCCGAGAAACAGGCTTGGCGCGCGAAGCGGGACGCCCTCCGCCAACAGGCTGATCGCAGCCACCAACGCGCCGCGTTGCGTGCTGCCGAGATGCTGCGCGCCACAACCCCAGGCAGGCATGACTACCTGATTCGGAAGCGTCTGCACGACGCACAAGGCCTGGTGCTCCCCGATGGTGTGCTCTTGGTGCCCATGCGCAACCTCTTCACCAATGAATTGCAGGGCGCCCAACTCATCCGCTGGTTGCCCGAGGAACTGAAGTGGGAAAAGAAGATGGTGCCCGGCATGAAGGCCAAGGGCGCAGTGCTTCGCCTTGGCCCCAAGCAGGCCACAGAAACGATTCTTTGCGAGGGCTACGCCACGGGCCTATCCATCGAGCTTGCCGCGCGTCAGATGCGCCTTAGCGCGTCCGTGCTGGTTTGCTTCAGCGATTCGAACATGGTGCACGTCGCGAGTCTCTTGAAGACTGGGCGCCGCTACGTGTTCGCCGACAACGACAAGAGTGGGGCGGGTGAGCGTGCGGCCAAGGAGACGGGGCTGCCGTATTGCATGAGTCCGAACGAAGGCGAAGACGCGAACGACGTGCACGCCCGCGCGGGGCTGCTTCCCGTGTGCTCGCTCCTCATGCAAGTCCGCAGGGGCGAGGTCGAAGCGGTGCCGTAGCGGCCCCGATCAACTTCACTGCGCTGGTTGGACATGGTGTAACGGCAGCGGCGCAGGGTGAGTCCCCTACTGTTGGATCAGGTGCTGAAACAGGGGAAAGAGTGGCGAAGTTAGCGCTCTTGCATCGAACGGCTGACGGGTCATGGATGCGACGGGTCAGAAGTCGGTGCATGTGAAGGCCTTCCCAGGATGGGCTAGGTCTGTCCGCTCGGGGTCAGGAACAGGAGATCACGGTGGTTTCCATAGTAAGGAAGGGTACGTAGATGATTGAACAGAGGACGATGTTGATGGCGGCGCATCCGGACTTCGATCCGGAAAGGGTCTGGGTCCTGCTCTGGAGCAAGGCCCAGGGCGCGTTGCACAAAGAGACGCTGGCGCAGATGTTCGAAGGGCATGCGCGGGCGTTCGCCGAGGACCGTGGCTTGCAGTACGTGCCACTGCTCATCGGCGACCGCGCAGTGATCGACGACTTGGCGAAAAAGATCACGCCGACCGTGGCTGCGCGCTACAACGCCGCGCACGACCTGGATACCGGATTCATTCCCTACGAGGAGATGCCTTGAACGACAGTCCCGATGTCCCCCTGATCGACGAGCGCCTGGCGCGCGCCGCGAACACCTCGAACCTGCGGGTCGAAGCCGAGCGCCGCGGCGATGCAGATGTCCTGATCGCCTCCGGCCTGACCACCCAGACGCTCGAGTACGTCATCGGCCGCCACCTGATCGCGCTGCACTCCGAGTGGGACCGCGCCGAGCATCCCCGGATGCCGAAGCCGCACGACATCGAGCGCATAGCCGCCGGGCTGCCGCCGATGGTGGATGTCGAGGTAGTCGGGCCAGACGGCAGCAAGACCCGCAAGAGCGTCGCGCGCCTGGTCGCCGCCAAGCTCGAAGCCGAGAAGTGGTTCGATCTGGAGCGCCTGCGCCTGTTGGGCAAGCTCAAGACGCTACCTGCGGCCCAGGCCGGCCTGGTGGAGTGGGCAACGCTCAACGGCATCGAGGGCGCGGCTGCCAAGGTCCGCGCGGTGCTCTTCTGGTGGCTGGATCACCAGTGCCCGCGGTGCAACGGCACGAAGTACGAGGTGGTGCCTGGTACGAACCGCCAGTCGAACCGGACGTGTCCGCCTTCGCATGCCGGCGGCTGCAACGGCGCCGGGGAGCGCCCACTGCCCTACGGCAAGGACGGTCGGGAGATCGAGGCCCACATGATTGAGTGCGTGCATCGGGCGCGACAGAAGATCCGGAACTTCACGTCGCGCTCGCACGTCGCGTAACAATCTGCTATGCTGCGGGCCGAGACCGCAGGCGGCGCTGACCTCCTCGCCCTCGAAATCTTCCGGCACCAGCCGCACGAACTACTCCAAGGTGAAAGCCTTGCGAGGCGACCGCGATAGGGAAGATGTCTCCAGAAACGACGAAGCCCGCACGAAGCGGGCTTTTTTAGTTTGCCGGGCTAGAGTGAAGAAAGTGGCTTCCGATGGCCCTTTGGCAGTTTGTAGAAGACGGTCATGCGTGCCTTGCGATCTAGGTTGTGGGACCAGTTCATGTAGATGACGGTGACCGCTTGCATTTTCGGATTCCCGTCTGCTTGAGGCGTCCTTTGAAACTTGCTCCATCCGATTGGGCAGTCCGCTCCAGCCGTGCAGACTTGAAAGGTTGTGGAAGCAGCTTCCGCAGCCTCGAGGCGAAATCCAATAACTTCGGCCGCCGCAGGCACCACTGCAACTACCGGAACACAAAGGGCGCCGTTTTTGGCGTAGGGGGAGAAGAGGCGTCCGATGTCTCCGCCTTGGCTCTTGAATGCTTCGTTGATAGGTGTGGCGACCAGCTTGCTAATTGGACCGGAGAAGAACGCAAGCTGAGGTAGCGCCGAATTCATAGCTGTTTGCAGTAGCTTCGCCACCTCGTCGGTGGTTTCGTTCATGCATCCAGGGTCCGGGACATGAACATAAGCGCCGTGAGGAACCGGTTGTTCAACCACGAGAGCCCACATTCCTTTGCAGTTCGCAGGAACTGGAGAAATATTGCAGGCCGCAGTTGTTCGCTCCTGCGCAGAAGCTAGCGGCGGAAACGATAAGGTACAGACGACGAGCGCGGCATACCAGAACCGCAGCAGGGTTCGCGACATTGCAACTCCTCCGGTTTAGACAACGCTTGTTTGTGGACTGGAATGTTCCACGTTCACGAACGTTCGGCGATAGGCTATTCGGCCGATATTGGGAGTTGCTCAGGAACCAGAAGACGACGCGCGCCCAGGTTCGCCTCGGCGGCTTTTTCGTTTCTCCATCACGCATGCGCATTGGCCGCCGCAAGGCAGTAGGCTGCTGGGGAGCGTAGCCCCGGCCAGTACGCAGCCGTGATGGTGAATGCGCAGGCTGATGCGCAGCGCGCTAAACGCGTGCGGGTATGCCGGAGATCAGCACCGGCCGCCATCAACCAGTTCGCCGGGCAGCCTTCCGACCACCACCTAGGCTTAAGTGCCTTCCTCTTGGGGCCTGTCCCGGCAACCTTCACCAACCGCCGTTTCACCCACTCAACCTGAGAGTGGCGCGCTGGGCGGTCAATACGGCGCGGTACTCCTAGCGTCAAGCTCCTGGCGCAATCAGGCACGGAAGAACGGCAGGTAGCCAGCCGAGAGGTAGGACCGTATGGCAACCAAAGAGATTCATGCACGGGTATCCGTGGCCTGGTGGCTGCGCTGGTATCTGTGTGGCGTGGTGCTGGTAGCTCACACCATGGGCTTGCATCCCGACCCTGACAAGGTCAAGCGCACTGCCATGCGTGCAATCAAGATCACCTTCGAGTGATGACATTCGCCGCGAAGCAACCCAGTTGGCGCACAGACAAGCGCAAGACAGCAGAACGCGGGTATGGCGGTAGATGGCAGAGGGAGCGCAAGGCGTTCCTCGCCAAGCCCGAGAACGTTCTGTGCGTGATGTGCAAGGCCGAGGGCCGGATCAGCGCTTCTACTGTGGTCGACCACAAGATCCCCCACAAAGGGGACGAAACGCTGATGTGGGACCAAGCCAACTGGCAGGGTCTGTGCAAGCCCCATCACGACGGCGACAAGCAGATGTTCGAGCGGACAGGTCGAGAGCGTCGAGGCGTCGATGAGGACGGATGGCCGAGGTGAGCGGGGGGGGTGTCGAGGATTTCAGGAGCGACCCCCTCCATGACCGGCGCCGACCCACTCTTCGCGCATCCACAATTCAGGATATAGGGTAAATGCCCAGGCAAAGAACACCCAAAGCCAAGGCCGAGGTATCGGGCGCGGCGGCCAAGAATGCGGCCAGGTTCAAGGACCGGAGGGCGCCGAAAACCACCCGCGGACTGGGCGAGCCCTACGCGGCGATGACCGACGAGCAGAAGAGGGCTTGGGCTGAGATTCAGTACGAGATGCCGTGGCTGACGAGTTCGGATCGCATCATGGTCAGGTTGGCGTGCTCCTGGATTGCCCGCATGGAGAAGGACGACTTGGGCGTGGCTGCTTCGAGCGCGCTGGCCTCCATCCTGTCGAAGCTGGGGGCAACTCCGGTGGACATCAGCAAGGTTGCGCATGGCGGCGACGAAGAAGATCCAGACGACGAGTTCTTCGCCAAACCGCATTGATGCGTATGCGCTGGCCGTGGTGGCTGGCGAGATCGTTGCAGGTCCGCATGTGCGGAATGCCTGCCGGCGGCATCTGCTGGACCTGGAGAAAGGCCACGAGCGCGGACTGTACTTCGATGAGCAGGCGGCGCAAAGAGCGTTCGAGTTCTTCGAAGGCATGCTCAAGCTGTCGGAAGGTCAGTTCGAAGGGACGCCGTTCCGTCTGGACCCGAGCCAGGCGTTCATTGTCGGCTCGCTGTTCGGTTGGAAGCGTGCGGATGGCACTCGGCGATTTCGTCGGGCGTTCATCGAGCAGGGCAAGGGGAATGGCAAGAGCCCGATGGCGGGCGGGATTGGTCTGTATGGCCTGATGGCGGACGGTGAGGCCGGCGCCCAGGTGTACGCGGCGGCGGCCAAGAAGGAGCAGGCCGGCATTCTGTTTGCGGATGCCGTGAAGATGGTCAAGGCGTCGCAGTCACTGCGGAAGCGGCTGGAGTTCTCGGGCGGCGAGGGGCGCGAATACAACATCGCCTATCACCGGAACGCCAGCTTCTTCCGCCCGGTGTCGCGGGATACGGGGAAGACCGGTTCGGGCCCGCGGCCTTCATTCGTGCTGGCTGACGAGGTCCACGAGCTGCCCGACCGTAAGAGCATCGAAATGCTGGAGCGGGGCTTCAAGTTCCGCCGGCAGCCGCTGCTGTTCATGATCACGAACTCCGGAAGCGACCGGAACTCGGTGGCTTGGGAGGAACATGAGCACGCCGTGAAGGTGGCGGCTGGGCATACGGAGGCGGTGAACGATCCGACATTCGTCGGGGACGTGATTGACGACACCACGTTCAGCTACGTGTGTTCGCTGGATCAGGGGGATGACCCGCTGCGCGATCCGTCGTGCTGGCCCAAGGCGAATCCGCTGCTGGGCGTGACGATCACGAAGCAGTACCTCGCCGACGTGGTGGCGCAGGCCAAGGCCATTCCTGGCCAGTTGAACGGCATCCTGCGGTTGCACTTCTGCGTGTGGACCGATGCCGAGACGGCTTGGATGACGCGGGCCACGCTGGAGCCGGCCTTGGTTCAGTTCGACCCGGATGTCGAGCATGCCGGAAAGAAGGTCTTCACGGGCCTGGACCTTTCGCAGAACCGGGACATCACCGCGAAGGCGTCGGTGGTGCAGACAGGACAGACGAAGGACGGGAAGCCGACCTTTGACGCATGGATTGAGGCGTGGACGCCGGGCGACACGATCCAGGCGCGGGAACTGCGGGACAAGATCCCGTACACGGTCTGGCGTGACCAGGGACACATTCACGCGCCGGCCGGCGAGAACATCAACTATCGGCACGTCGCCCAGGCGCTGGCTGAGGACGCCGAGAAGTTCGACGTTCAAATGGTGGCCTACGACCGGTACGCCTTCAAGCGGTTTGAAGAGGCCGTCGATGAAATCGGCCTAGTGCTGGAGTTCATGGAGCACCCGCAGGGCGGGACCAAGAAGGGCCAGCCGACCGAGGCAATGAAGAACGCAGCCGAGGCCAAGAAGGAAAAGGCCGAAGGGCTTTGGATGCCTGGCTCTCTCCGACTGCTGGAGGATGCGCTGTTGGAGAAGCGCATTCGTCTGCGGTCGAACCCGGTGCTGATCTCCGCAATGATGTCCGCGGTCATTGAAGAGGACAAATGGGGCAACCATTGGCTAGCTAAGACTCGCTCGATCAACAAGATCGACGCCGCGGTCGCGTTGTGCATGGCTTTCGGTGCGGCGAACGCTGTGTTCGTGCCGAAGCGAAAACCGCAACTCTTCGTTATCTGACGGTCCGCCAAAGTGCGGGCCTTTTCTTTGGATCCATCCATGACCACCAAGCGAACCGTTGCCGCCGAAGACCGTGCCTATGCGGTGTTCGAACTGAAGTCTGTCGAGGAGGGTGAGCGCCGCGTGTTCCGCGGCATGGCCACCACCCCGGGTGTTGACCGGGCGAACGACACCATCAATCCGTTGGGCGCGAAGTTCTTGAATCCCCTGGTCCTGCTGCATCAGCACGACCGCGATGCTCCTATCGGCCAGGTGCGATTCAGCAAGCCGACCGAAAAGGGCATCGAGTTCGAGGCGGAGATCCCCGTTATCTCGGAGCCCGGCCCACTGAAGGACCGCGTCGACACGGCATGGCTGGAGGTCAAGCACGGCCTTGTGCGCGCTGTGAGCGTCGGCTTCCGGCCGATCAAGTACGCCTTCAAGGAAGACGGCGGCATCGACTTCCAAGAGGTCGAGATCTACGAGCTTTCGACGGTGAGCATCCCGGCCAATGCCGAGGCCACGATCACCGCAATCAAATCCGCGAGCGAATCGCTGCTGGCCGCGTCTGGCCGCAAAGCAGTTTCCTTCGTTCGCATCCCTCCCGGCGTTTCGGGAAGCCCTGCCCGCAAGGGCGTTTTCTATTTCAACCCGAAAGGCTGAGTCATGAACATTCAAGACCAAATCAAGCGGCTGACCGAGCTGCGCAACCAGAAGGCCACCGAGCAACTGGCGATCCAAGAGAAGGTCGCGACGGAGGGTCGCACCAAGGACGCCTCCGAGCGCGAAGCCTTCGCTGGCCTGACCTCCGAGATCAAGATGATCGACGAGGAACTGGCGGACCTGAAGGAAATGGAAACTGTCCAGGCGACCAAGGCCGTCCCCGCTGCCGGCGGCACTCCCGCTGCCGCCTCGGCTTCCCGCGGTGCCATCGCTACCGGCGGCGCCCCGGCGATCCACGTCAACAAGGAAGCCGACGAGAAGTTCAAGGGTCAGAACTACACCCGCTTGGTCATCGCCAAGGCTCTGGGTCGCCTGCTGGACGTTTCGCCGATCGCCATCGCCCAGCAGCGCTGGGGCAAATCGAACCCGAAGCTGGTCGAAGTCGTCAAGGCGGCTGTGGCCGGCGGCGGCAGCGGCTCCGGCGAGTGGGGTGCGGAACTGGTGTCGCTGAACGCCCAGTACCAGGGCGACTTCATCGACTTCCTGTACGCCTCCACGATCTACGACCGTCTGCCGCTGCGCGAAGTGCCGGCGAACGTCACGATCAAGGGCCAGGATGGCGCCGCGACGGGCTACTGGGTTGGCGAATCCAAGGCGATCCCGGCGAGCAAGGCCGACTTCCTGTCGGTCAACCTCACCCCGCTGAAGGTGGCGGCCATCGCCGTGGTGTCGAACGAGCTCCTGCGTGACTCGTCGCCCTCGGCCGAAATGCTGGTGCGCGACTCCCTCGTCAACGCTTCGGCTCAGCGCATCGACCAGACGTTCCTGTCGAGCTCCGCTGCTGTGGCTGGCGTCTCGCCTGCCGGCATCTTGAACGGCCTCACGCCGATCACCAGCGCCGGCAACGAGATCGCGGACGTGATCTCCGACGTGAAGGCGCTGTATGCGCCCTTCATCGCGGCGAACAACGCGAGCGGCCTGGAGTTCGTCACCACGGAAACCCTGGCCAAGGCCCTGGGTCTGATGCAGAACGCCCTGGGCAACTTCGCGTTCCCTGGCCTGACCGCATCGGGCGGCAACCTGCTGGGCGACCCCCTGGCGGCTGGCGGCAATGTGGGTGCCGGCGACTTCATCCTGCTGAAGCCGTCCGACATCTACAAGATTGGCGACCGCGGCGTGGAGATCTCGATCTCCCGCGAAGCTGCCATCGAGCAGGACAGCGCCCCGACCGGCGCCACCGATACGCCCACCGGCGTGACGGCGACCAACCTGACCTCGATGTTCCAGTCGGAATCCACCGCCATCAAGGTGGTGCGCCCGATCAACTTCGCCAAGCGCCGCGCGTCGGCCGTGGCGTACATCGACGCTGCCGCCTACGGCACTCCAGAGGCGTGATGACCTGGCCGAGCCTTCGGGCTCGGCCCCGCACTCCCTGCGTTCAACGGCCTGCCACTCGGCGGGCCGTTTTGCATAGGACGCGCTCCATCAAGGAAACGACATGCCCGAACTCATCGCAACGCGCCGCCTCAGCTACGGAACCCGCCGGCTACAGGCTGCGGAACCGTTCACGGCCTCGAAGCAGGATGCCCGCGTGCTCGTCGCGTTGGGTCGCGCCACCTACCGCACGACTCAGGCAGCGCCCCTGGTCGTCAAGGAGCCTGAGGCGAGCGCCCCCGTTGTGCTGGACGAGCAGCCGGCGGCGCCGGTAGTCCAAGCACAGCCGGCCAAGCCTGGACGGAAGAAGGCCAAGTGAAGAGCTTCGCAGCTACTTTGCGCGCCCAGAGCGTGGAGCGCGCGGCGATGCCTAAGGCTGTCTCGCTTTCCCCGCCTATGACCCAATCGGTCAACGGAGGCTGGCTGACCATCTCTCAGTCGCCCTACTGGTTCCAGTCGGACACCAAGGCGCCGGTCGAGACGATCCTGTCTCACCCCACGGTCTACGCCTGCGTCTCCCTGATCGCCAACGACATCGGCAAGCTGCGCACCCGTCTGATGGCGGTGGATTCGAGCAGCATCTGGGCGGAAACGACCAACCCGGCGTTCTCGCCGGTGCTCAAACGGGCCAATCGCTATCAGAACCAGATCCAGTTCAAGCAGTCGTGGATCATGTCGAAGCTGTTGGCCGGGAACATGTATGCGCTCAAGCAGCGCGACGGGCGCGGCGTCGTCGTCGGCCTGTACATACTGGACCCGCTCTGCACCGTTCCGCTGGTGGCGCCCGATGGCTCGGTCTTCTACCAGCTTCAGCCAGACAACCTGACTGGTCTGGAGCAAAATACCATCGTCGTGCCGGCGAGCGAGATCATTCACGACCGGATGAACTGCTTGTTCCATCCGCTGGTCGGTGTGTCGCCTCTGTACGCGGCCAGCCTGTCGGCCGAGCAGGGCCTGCAGATCCAGAAGGATTCCAAGCGCTTCTTCACGCAGGGCGCGAAGCCATCGGGCATCTTGGCGGCGCCCGGCCAGATCAGTCAGCAGACGGCCGACGACCTGAAGGCGTACTGGAACGAAAACTTCACCGGAGAAAACGCCGGCAGGGTCGCTGTGGTGGGCGATGGCCTGAAGTACGAGCCTATCCGCATGACGGCGGTGGATGCTCAGACCAGCGAACAGGTGAAGCTGAGCTCGGAGTTCATCGCCCAAGCCTTCCATGTGCCGCTCTTCAAGCTCGGCATGGGCACGCTGCCCGCCGGCCAGAAGGTAGGCGATATGAACCTGATCTACTACAGCGACTGCCTGCAATCCTTGATCGAGGAAATGGAGGCTTGCCTAGACGATGGGCTGTCTCTTCCAGCCGGTCTGCGCACCGAGCTCGAACTGAGCAACCTGCTGCGCATGGACCCGGCCACTCAGGCGGACATCCTCAGCAAACTCGTCGGCGGCGCGATCATGAAGCCGAACGAAGGCCGCCAGCAGGTCAACCTGCCGCCGGTCACTGGCGGGGATGCGGTCTACCTGCAGCAGCAAAACTACTCGCTTGAAGCCCTGGCGGAGCGCGACAAGACCAATCCACTTGCCGCGCCGCCGGCACCGGCACCCGCGCCTGCACCCGAGCCGCCGCCGGCCGACCCCGAAGAGGTCGACGGCGAGGAAGTGCGCGCGCTGCTCGAACACATCATGAAGGGGCTTGCATGCGGGACAACCTGAAAGCCCTTGGCGATGCCGTGATTGCGGCGGTGAAGGGCCACGTACAAGATGCGCTGACGACCCTTTCGAAGCGCATGGATGCGCTCGATGAGCGGATCAGTGCCATTCCTGCCGGCGAGAAGGGCGAACCCGGCGAGTCCATCAAGGGGGACAAGGGCGATCCCGGGGAACGCGGCGAACGTGGCGAATCGATCCAGGGTGAACGCGGTGAGAAGGGCGAACCCGGGGACCCTGGCCGCGACGGCAAGAGCGTCAGCCTGGACGACATGGCTCCGCTCATTGAAAGCATGCACGCCAAATGGGCGCTCGAATGGGAGCGCCGCGCGCAGGACACGCTGTCGAAAGCCGTCGACTCGATCCCGGCGCCTCG
>JAFECZ010000409.1 GCA_018241905.1 Pseudomonadota bacterium | reverse complement strand
TGGACGGAATCGGCCGCGTGCACACCAGCTCGCCCACCTGGTCCACCACTGCGCGGCCGTCTTCGTCCCAGGCGTAGACGGCCGCGCCGAGAAAGCGGCACTGCATCTGGCCCGGCACCTCGGGCAGCTCGCGGTTGCCGCCGACGAAGGCGCCGCAGAAGTCGGTGCCCCCGGAAATGTTGCACCACCAGACCGAGGCCGCGCCGGCGGCGCGCGCGAGCGCGCTGCCCCACACCTGCACCTCGGCCGCCAGCGGCGATCCGGTGCTGCCCAGCACGCGCACGCGCGACATGTCGCCCACGTCCTTGGCCTCGAGGCCGGCCTTCATGCAGTTGGCGAAGTAAGCCGCGCCAGCACCGAAGAAGCTCACGCCGTGGCGGGACACGAAGCGCCACAGCACGCTCCAGTCGGGCTTGGCGGTGCTGCCGGCCGGGTGGCCGTCGTAGATGCACACGGTGGTGCCGCCGGCCAGGCCCGCGAGCTGCGCGTTCCACATGACCCAGCCGGTGGAGCTGTACCAGTGAAAGCGCTCGCCCAGGCTGTTGGGCTCATAGCTGGCGCCCAGGTCGTAGTGGATGGCCGAGAGCGCCATGGAAAGCAGGATGCCGCCCTGCCCGTGCACGATGGGCTTGGGCAGCCCCGTGGTGCCGCTCGAATAGACGATCCACACCGGGTGGTCGAAGGGCAGCCATTCGGGCGCAAAGCCCGCCACCTCGGCGTCGTCCTGCGCGATGGCGTCCTGCCAGTCCAGCTCGCAAGGAAGTTGCTCGGCGGCATGCGGCGTCTTCACCAGCAGCAGCGACTGCACGGTCGTCAGTTCGCCCCGCAGCTGGCGCACGATGGCGCTGCGGTCGTGCGCCTTGCCGCCGTAGTGCACGCCGTCCACGGCGATGAGCAGCTTGGGCTCGATCTGGCGCAATCGGTCGACCACCGCGGCCACGCCCATGTCGGGGGCGCACACGCTCCACACTGCGCCGATGCTGGAGCATGCCAGGAAGGCCACCATGGTCTGCGGCACGTTGGGCAGGTAGGCCGCCACCCGGTCGCCGCGGCCGACGCCCTGGCGGCGCAAGGCCAGCGCCAGCGATGCCACCTGGCGCCGCAGCTCGGGCCAGCTCATCTCGCGCACCTCGCCCAGCTCGTTCTCGCTCACGATGGCGGGCAGGCCCGCCGCGTGGGCCGCATCCACGTGCCGCATGACCTGCGCCGCGTAGTTCACCTGCGCGCCCGGGAACCATCGCGCACCGGGCATCTTTTCCTCGGCCAGCACGGCGCTGTGCGGCGTGGGCGAGAGCAGCCCGCAGTAGTCCCAGATGCTCTGCCAGAAGGCGTCCAGGTCGCGCACCGACCACTGCCACAACGCGTCGAAGCTGTCGAAAGCCAGGCCGCGCGACTCGCGCAGCCAGTCCTGATAGAGGCGAATCTGGGGAACGTTGGGGGCGGAAGGGAGGTTGCTGCGCATGCAGCGAGACTACCGCGCCGGCTTGCTCGCCGGGGCGGGGGATTCTCCGGGTGCCTTCTGGCCGTTGCCCAGCAGGCGCTCGACCTGCTGGCCCACCCGCGCGCCGATGGCCGTGCCCACGCCCGGCAGAACGGCGGTGCCCACGGCTGCGCCGGTGACAGCTGCGGCGGTGACCGACAGCGCCGGCTCATCCACCGTGCCCGACACCTTCAGCGGAATGCCGACAACGCCGCCCACCAGGTCGATGGCCAGTTCGCCGTCGAGCCTGCGCCGGATCATTCGCACATTCCCGCTGGCCGTCAGCACGCCCGAGCGCGCCGCCAGGTTCGTGTAGCGGAACTCGATGCCGCCGGCGGTGTTCTGCGTGTCGACCGTACCGCTGAGTTCGTCCAGCGCCGTCTGCCCCGCCTCTGTGGTGCCGGCGCTGCGCACGGCCTTGGCCAGGTCGAAGCGGGTGAGCCGCGCCGGCTTCATCACGAACCGGGTGCTGGTGTGCAGGTTGGCCGCCAGGCCGGTGGGCGTGTCGGCTTCGGCCTCGAGCGTGGTGCTGCCGTTGACGCGGCCAGCCACGACGCTGTGACGACGGAACACGCCGAGCAGCGCCTCCAAGTCGACATCCTTGGGCACGAGCTCGGCCGTGAGCCGGAAGCGGCCGTTGGCCGTGCGCGCGATTTGCGCCGAGCCGTTCCACGTGCCGCCGGGCACATCGATCAGCACGCGCCAGCGCCACGCCTGTCCTGGCTCACGCTGCAGGCGCAACTGGGTCGGCGGGTTGCTGCCGGAGCGCAGGATTCGCGCCTGGCTGGGCAGCCCGTCCTCTCCCAGGTCGATGACGCCTTCGTAGTCCAGCTCGATGCCCCGGCGATCGATCCAGGTGAGCTCCCGAAAGTGCAGTCGCAGATTGCCTGGGAGCCAGTCGACCGACGGCTTGGCGTCTTCCTGCACGCCCCGGTTGCCGCGCAGCGCGTGCAGCGAAACCTGCGGCACCATGGCGCCGTCGAGTTCGATGTCCTGCAGCCGCGGGGCGCGGCGCAGCACCGACAACCACGAAGCCCGCAAGCGCAGCTTGCGCGCCACGATCGGGCTGGGCTGGCGCGTGACCGCGTTTTCCACCACCAGCGTCGGCTGCGGCCACAGCCACCACTGGACATGCGAGAAATCGACCTGCACGCCGGTGCGTTCCTCGAACTGCCGGGCCACGCGCTCGGCCACCTCTTCCTGCGACGGCAGCCACGACCAGACCAGCGTCACCAGCACGATCACCCCGCCAGCCAACAGGCCGCTCGTGGCATAGAGCACGCGTCGTGCGCGGGACATGGGGCGAGCTTAGGCCTGCATTAGCCTGCGGGGCTGTAGGCCTTGGCGCCGCGGCCCATGCAGCATTTGTCCGGCCGCCGCCGTCATCGCCGCCTTGTTCGCCCCCTTTTTTCGGAGTTCCCATGGCCATCTGGCAAAAGCCCATTTCGCTCGACATCATCAACAAGACATCCGAAGGCACCGCCGTTGCACACCTGGGCATCGAGTTCACCGAGATCGGCGACGACTGGATCCGCGCCCGCGTGCCGGTGGACAGCCGCACCATCCAGCCCTACGGCCTGCTGCACGGCGGCGTGTCGGTGGTCCTGGCCGAGACGCTGGGCTCCACCTGCGCGCACTTCAGCGCCCCCGAGGGCCACCGCTGCGTGGGCCTGGACATCAACGCCAACCACCTGCGCGGCGTGACCAGCGGCTGGGTGACGGCGACCGCGCGCCCGGTGCACCGCGGCAAGACCACGCAGGTGTGGCAGATTGACCTCACCAACGAGGCCGGCGAGCTCACTTGCGTGTCGCGGTTGACGATGGCGGTACTGCTGCCCCGACAATAGCGCGCCCCGCGGGGCATCGTTTTTCCGATTCCACCAACAACCGATAAGAAGAGGGTCCAGAAGATGAGCGAATCGCGCCTATTTGGATGGGACGAGGTCAAGCCCGCAACCGGCCAGGTGGTAGCCCCCACCGAGCGACTGCCCTGGCCGCAGACCGCCGCGATGGGCGTGCAGCACGTCATTGCCATGTTCGGCTCCACGGTGCTGGCGCCGCTCCTGATGGGGTTCGACCCCAACCTGGCCATTCTCATGAGCGGCATCGGCACGCTCATCTTCTTCCTTGTGACCGGCGGGCGCGTGCCCAGCTACCTGGGCTCCAGCTTCGCCTTCATCGGCGTGGTGATTGCCGCCAGCGGCTACGCGGGCAAGGGGCCCAACACCAACCTGGGCGTGGCGCTGGGCGGCATCATCGCCTGCGGCGCGGTGTACGCCATCATCGGCTTCATCGTGGCGGCCACCAACCGGCAGCAGCACCGCGTGTCTCAGCCGGTCAAGGGCCTGGAGGTGGACGAGATCGAGGACGGCGTGGCCACCCACTGGATCGAGCGGCTCATGCCGCCGGTGGTTACCGGCTCGGTGGTGGCCGTGATCGGCCTGAACCTGGCGCAGGTGCCCATCAAGAACATGGCGCCCACCAGCTTCGACACCTGGATGCAGCTCATCACCTTCGTCTCGGTGGGCCTGGTGGCGGTGTACACGCGCGGCATGGTGCAGCGCCTGCTCATCCTGGTGGGGCTGATCGTGGCCAGCATCATCTACGCGGTGCTGACCAACGGCATGGGCCTGGGCACGCCCATCAACGTGTCGGCCATCGTGGCCGCGCCCTGGTTCGGGCTGCCCAGCTTCGTGGCGCCGGTGTTCAAGAGCGACGCCATGCTGCTCATTGCCCCGGTGGCCATCATCCTGGTGGCGGAAAACCTGGGCCACCTCAAGGCCGTGGGCGCCATGACGGGCACCGACATGAACCCCTACATCGGCCGTGCCTTCATCGGCGACGGCGTGGCCACCATGGTCAGCGGCGCGGCCGGCGGCACGGGCGTGACCACCTATGCCGAGAACATCGGCGTGATGGCGGCCACCAAGATCTACTCCACCGCCATGTTCGTGGTGGCGGCGATCATCGCCATCATTCTGGGCTGCAGCCCCAAGTTCGGCGCCGTGATCCAGGCCATTCCGCTGGCGGTGATGGGCGGCGTGAGCATCGTGGTGTTCGGCCTGATCGCCATGGCCGGCGCCAAGATCTGGGTGGACAACCGGGTGGACTTCACCGACAACGCCAACCTGATCGTGGCGGCCGTGACGCTCATTCTTGGCACGGGCGACTTCACGCTCAAGTTCGGCGGGTTGGCGCTGTCGGGCATCGGCACCGCCACTTTCGGCGCGATCCTGCTGTATGCGGTGCTGGGGCGCCGGCGCTGACCTGTGTAGAAGTGCAGGCCCCGGCTCGGGCTCGCCCGATGGCTACAGCACAGGCCCCTGCTGCTGGGCCATGTGCGCCTGCCGAGCCTGGAACTGTGCGTGGGCCTGGGCTTCCTGAAGGTCATGCT
>JAFECZ010000408.1 GCA_018241905.1 Pseudomonadota bacterium | reverse complement strand
CTGTTCGACGGGCAGGCGCGCCAGAACGTCTTCGGCGAGGTAGGCAGCAAGGTCGCGGGAGAAGTCGCCCGCGCTGCCCAGCACCGCGCCGATTCCCGTCGAGCCGCCCAGTGCGGTGGCCAGCTGGAGCGCCGCAGGCCAGCCGTCGGTGCGCCGTTGCAACTGCTGCACGTCGGCGTCACTCAGCGACATCTGGGGCCGAGCCATCAGGTAGTTGCGGGTCTCGTCCATTGAGAAGCGCAGGAGCGCCTCGTCCACTTCCAGCAGCAGGCCACGCGCGCGCAGGCGTCCCAATGGAAGGTTCGGCCGCGTGCGCGATCCGATCACGATGCGCTGGTGCGGGCCGAGCGCCTCGATGACATACGCCAGCGTGGCGAGCACTTCTGCGCTGTCCAGATGCTCGGCTTCGTCGACGAAGACGACGAACGGAGTCTCGGTGGCTGCCAGCACGTCGAGCAGACGATAGGCATGGCCCCCAGCGGTCCCCTCGACTCGGGTGTTGCGCACGGTGGACGAATCGGGCAGGAGGGACGCCAGCGACGCATACAGGTGCAGGCCGAAGCGACCCGGATCGTTGTCGTTTGCGTCGACCGTCAGCCATGCCACAGGCACGCCTTGCGATCGCAGCGCGCGAAGCCATTGCCCCATGGCGGTGGATTTTCCATAGCCCGCCGGCGCGCTGAAAAGGACGACGGCCGCCTTGGTCTGCGCGAGCGCAGCCGCCACTGCACCGCGTTCGATCTCCATCGCCGCAGGGCGCGGTGGACACAGCTTCAGCGACAACGGCCTGGGGACTTGCAAGGACATCTGCGGGTTCTCCGGTGGCGCATGTGCAACTCGGCAGTGCCGCGATTCTGGCATTGCGAGCCTGCGCCCTGGGGCGGGCGATCCCTAGCCAGCCGCCGTGTCACGGATTTCCGTGACATGGGCCTTCACGGAATTTCGCGGCTTTCCGTGATGGTTCGCCAAGGGTGCGATCCGGACAATTTGCGGCAGGGCAGGGCGCATGCCGCGGACCTGCCGAACCGCAACAAATCTCAGGAGACCTTTCAAATGGCCAAGTACCCCGTCGTCGTCTATGGAGCCAGTGGCTACACCGGCATGCTGATCATGGACGCACTCATCGATCAGAATATTCCGTTCACCGCCGTGGCGCGCAGCGCGCAGCGAACTCGCGAGATGATGGCGCAGCGCGTGGTTCGCCTGGAATCGGCGACCTACGAGATCATCGAGGCCGATCACAGTGTCGAATCCCTGACCCGGGCATTCACCGGGGCCAAGGTGGTGTGCAACACCGTCGGTCCGTTCGGCAACTTCGGCCTGGTCGCGGTGGAGGCAGCCCTGAAGGCCGGCTGCCACCACATCGACACCTCGGGCGAACAGGGTTACACGCGGCAGGTACGCGACCAGTTCGGGGACCTGTATCGGCAGGCCGGCCTGGTGGTGGCTCCCTCCACGTCCTACATGTACACCTTTGCGGAGATCGCTGCCGAGCTGGCGCTGGAAACCGAGGGTGTGGACACGCTGGAAACGGCCACGATCTGGCGCGGTCCCCGCCATTCCGCCGCCGGAGTGACGGTCGGCTCCACGGCATCGATCTTCGAGCTGTTCCGCCAGGAACAGTGCTACCTCTGGGACAAGAAGCTTGTTCCGCACGCCGCCGATGCCAGCTTCGAGCTGGTCCTGCCCGATTTCATCCAGCCGGTCTTCGGGCTGCCTTGGGGTGGAACGTCGCTTCCGGTGTTCTTCGAACAGGACGCTCGTGTGCGCGCGTGCATTTCGGCCGTGGGCTTCTACGACAACGCCGTCATGCAGTTCGTGCACCAGGTGGGCAAGAAGTGGGAGACCGAATACAAGCACATGAGCAAGGGCGAGCAGGATGCGGTGATCAAGCACATGGTCGACTCCACCACGCCCGTGATGCCCCCGCGCGAGCGCACGACGATCCAGCGCAGCGTCGATGTCGCGATCGGCCGCGGGCAACTCGCTGCCGTGCGCGCGACGGTGCACGGCGTGACGCCGTACATCTCCACGGGGGTGCTACAGGCTGCAGCAGCCATCAAGCTCCTCGACAACGAAGCCGCCAAGCGGGGCTTCGTCTCCGCCAGCAAGGCCTTCGGACATCGCTACCTGCTGGGCTTCCTGGAGCAGCGCGGCCTGGCGCGAGCCACCGTCACCCCGCTCTGACGGCCTGAACTCCCCGCGGCATCCCCGGCCGGATCTGTCTGCCGGCCGGGACGCGCGCACCCATCCAATACATCGTTTCAGGAGGCCCGCATGGCCATCATTGATTTCTTCGACCGAGGCTGGCGCATCAACCCGACTGGCATTGCCTACGTCCAGGACGAACGCAGCTTCACATTCGATGAGGCCGGCGCTCTCTCATGCCGCATCGCCAACGCTCTGCTTGCCGAGGGTTTCGGAAAGGGAACGCGCGGGGCTGTCTGGTCCGGCAACGACGTGAACGCGTGGGTCTGCACGCTCGGGCTCTGGCGCGCGAACATGACCTGGATCCCGGTCAACGTCCGAAACTCCGCCCAGGAGAACCTGTACATCCTCGACGCTTTCGACTGCGAAGTCATCTTCTTCCAGGAGGCCTTCGGCGCGCAGGTCGCCGCGATGCGGCGCCAATTGCCGAAAGTCAAGCGCTGGATCTGCCTCGACGGTCGCCATGAAGGCACGGAACCGATGGAAACCTGGATCTCGGGCGCGGCGGCAACCCGCCCCGACGTGGCCTGCGAAATGGACGACGTCGTGATGCTCTCTCCCACCGGTGGCACGACCGGCAGTCCCAAGGGTGTGATGAACACTCACCGCAGCCTGCAGACGTTCGTGGCCCACTTCATGAACAGCATGAGCTATGGCGCAGACGAGCACCCGGTCAATCTCGCAGCGGCGCCAATGACCCACACTGCCGGCCTGTTGGCCGTGCCCTGCACCGCGCGCGGGGGAACGGTGGTCGTCTTGAGCAGGCCCGATCCGGCACTGTTGCTGGACGCCGTCGCGCGTTGCAAGGTGAGCGAGCTCTTCCTGCCGCCGACGGTGATCTACAAGCTGCTGGACATTCCCGGCATCGGCGAGTTCGACTTCTCGTCGCTGCGCTACTTCCTCTATGGCGCGGCGCCGATGTCGGTCGAAAAGCTCAAGCGCGCCATCGAGACATTCGGCCCGGTGATGACGGGCGGCTACGGCCAGACGGAATGCCCCGCGTCCATTTCCTTTCTCACCCCGGCCGAGCACTTCGTCGACGGACGCATCGCGGACGACGACCGGCTCTCTTCGGTGGGCCGTCCGAACCCCCTGGTTCGGGTCGAGATCCTTGACGACAGGAACCAGCCGCTCGGCGCAGGCGAAACGGGCGAGATCTGCGTGCGCGGCGACCTCGTCATGAAGGGCTACTACAACGCGCCGGACAAGACCGCCGAAACCATCGTCGACGGCTGGCTGCATACCGGCGATGTCGGGCACCTGGACAGCCGGGGCTACCTGCACATCACCGACCGCAAGAAGGACATGATCATCAGCGGCGGATTCAACGTCTATCCGAGCGAAGTCGAGCAGGTGATCTGGGCGCACCCCGCCGTGCAGGATTGCGCCGTCATCGGCGTGCCGGACGACAAGTGGGGCGAAGCGGTCAAGGCGGTGGTCGAGCTCAGCCCGGGCCAGCAAGTCGGTGCCGAGGAACTCATCGCGCTGTGCCGCGACAGGCTGGGCGCCGTGAAGTCGCCCAAGTCCGTGGACTTCATGACGGCGCTGCCGCGCAGCACTGCGGGCAAGGTCCTCAAGAAGGACCTGCGCGCGCCGTACTGGGCCGCAAGCCAGCGCGCCATCTGAGCATGCCCATCGATCATCACTGGCAGAAGCCTCCGAAATGACCTCCACCATGTCATCCCGGCAATCCCGGGCCCTCTTTCGCTGCGCGGCATTCTTCAACTGGGGCGCCGTATTGATCCTTGCGCTGCTGGCGCATCCGCTGGGTCTGCAGCCGCCGCAGGCAACGATGTTCGGGCAACTCGTGCTGGTCGCGATCTTCATCTTCGGCTGCGGCTTCTGGATGGTGGGCGCAGCGCCGGGCGCGAACCGCGGCATCGCCGTGATCGGCGCGTGGTCCAAGATGGCCATCGTGGCGGTCGTTGCCGTGCATTGGGCCGCTGGCAGCGCGACGACGCAGCTGGCCGCGCTGGTGAGCGGCGACATCGTTTTCGCCTGCCTTTTCTTCCGGTTCCTCAAGCGGACCGCAAGGTGAGCCTGCCATGAGCAACAACATCTACATCGCCGGGGTCGGCATGACCTCATTCGGCCGACACTTCGAGCGCTCTCTGGCGGATCTGGCCAGCGAAGCGCTCCACGGTGCGCTGCGCGACGCCGGCTGCGGCACCTCGGACCTGGGCGCAGCGTTCTATTCCGGGATGACCAACGGGCCGCTGCAAGGACAGCACGCGATCCCCGGTCAGGTCGTGATGGGGCCGCTTGGCGTGGCGGGCATTCCGATTTTCAATGTCGAGAACGCGTGCGCTTCGGGCAGTAGCGCGCTGCACCTGGCCGTGCAGTACCTGAAGTCCGGCGCCTGCGACGTGGCCCTCGCGCTCGGCGCGGAGAAGATGAACATCGCCGACAAGAAAAGCGCGATGGCACTTTTCGATGCCGGCTGGGACGTTTCGCGCGCAGAGCAGAACTACAGGACGCTCGTGCAGATGGGCGCCGGCGTTGAGCCGCCGACCGGCTCCGAATCCGACAAGCCGTACAGCCGTTTCATGGCGATCTACGCCGCCCTGTGCCGCCACCACATGAAGACGCACGGCACGACGCAAAGGCAGATTGCCGCCGTCTCGGCAAAGAATCACACGCATTCCGTGCACAACCCGCTCGCGCAGATCCGCAAGAGCTTCAGCGTCGAGGACGTC
>JAFECZ010000407.1 GCA_018241905.1 Pseudomonadota bacterium | reverse complement strand
AAGACCCTGCGCTTGACAGATCTGTTCGACGGAACCACCGATCGCTCCACCGCCGGCAGGGTCAGGAAGCTTTGGCGCGAGCACCTCGGCATCGACGACCAGGAACTCATGCTCCTGGCTCGGACACTGTCGTTGGACACGGACTCCACATCTCTTGACGATCATCGGGACAACCTTGACCTGCTGTTCGAAAACCGAGGTCTGCGACGCGTTCCCGTGAACGAAAGCAGCTTCATCTACGACGACGTTGCGTACCAATGGCTCGCGCAAGGTCGGCTGGAGTTCGACCGACAAACGTTCAGGGAGGCCTGTAGGCGCGAAGGTCTGCTGGCTGGCGACGGCCACGCACATGTGGTGTTCGGGGTGAAGTCCTTCGAGCACCCTTTTGACCGATTGGAAGATCGATGCACTGTTGTCCTCGATCTGATCCCGCACTTCGACGAACGCACGATCCGCGACCAAGCCGAATGGGCAGCGACGCTCTATCCCAAGCTCAAAGGGTTCCTGCAGACTGCAGCAAGGGCCAACCAGCATCTTCGGCTGATACTCGACGCTCACATTACGCTAGCCTTCGCCGCCGGGTCGGTACTGAACATCAAATCCGGCCGCAACGTCGAGATCGAGCAAAGAACTGTGTATCGGAACGTATGGCACTCGAGCGACATGCCGCGCGATCCGTCTTGGCCTGGGTGGCAATTCGATCTGGAAATGGTGAACGAGTCCGAGGGAGACATGGCCGTCGCGGTGTGCCTCACTCACGATGTGGTTCCCGCCGTGAAGGCGCATCTCGCAGCCTCCCTGCCACAGGCGGGTTCACTGTTGATCGCCCGACCGACGTGCGGCGTCGGCGCGCGGTCCGTGGCGTGCGGTCAGCACGCATTTGATCTGGCCGAAGCATTGGCGTTGCAGATCAACCAGAAACGCAATGGAAACAAGCCACCGTTGCACCTTTTCATCGCAGCGCCGAACACCTTCACGTTCTTCTTGGGACAGCGACAGCCAGGTCTGGGCAAGACGACGCTGTACGAATACGATTTCGAAGGCACGAATGGTGGTGGCTACCAGGCATCTCTATCGCTGCCCATCTGATCTGATGCATAGAACCAACCAGGGGCGCCTTCGGAAGCCTCTTCGCAGGCGTTTCGATCAGCAGGCGCGAAGTTTTTTGCGGAGCGCCACCGCCCGCTTCTGCACTCCGACCTTGGGATTCAGAGATAAGGCCCGCTCGAAAGCCTCCAGCGCCTCAGGCAATTGTCCTAGTAGCTCGTAGGCTTCGCCGCGCACGCGGTGCGCGATTGAACTCCAGTCGGGCGCATCTTTTGCACCTTCTGCGAGTGCGGCATCGGCAGTACTCAACGCCTTCCTGGCATTGTCCGCCGTCGAATCGGTCTTGAGCAGGTCACGGGCCGACATGATCTTCGTTGCGTAGTCGCCCTTGTCGAGCCGTGCTGCTTGAAACGCTTGGGCATCTTGGAACTCGCCCGAGGCGGAATAGCTGAAGCGGCCGAGCCCCTTGTGTTCCACGCCGACTGCTATGAGGCGGCCGTCCGCATCCGTATCAAACGAATATCTGTCGGCCCATCCAGTAGCCGGTGGCACGGCGAACACCGTGCAGCCTCGATCAAGGTCTAGGACTTCGAGCAGATTCCCGTCATCATTGGGGGCATTGGCGGTTTGAACAGCCGCAAATCTTCCGCACCGCGAGAGTCCGATGTTGAAGACGTTGGCGCGGTAGTGCCGTCGGTATCTTTCACGTCCTTCCAAATCCAAAGCTGCGACGTCGCCTTGTAGCGCTGATCCAAAACCCGAGTCGAGAACTATGTAGGGACCCGCATCCGAAACAGCTGCGTCCATCGGGCGGGCAAAGCACCCTAACTCGTGCATGACCTGGTCTGCCCGATGGTCGACAAGGACCACGCGTCCATTGCCGCTTTCCCTGTGTCCACCTCTACCGACTCCATCGGAATCATTGCAACCAACAATCCACCGCTTGTTCGGAGATTGGTGCGCCCGTCCAAAAAAGCGCGGCCGCTTCAATGTGAGCCATTCATCCCGCACAACAGCGTTGCGTGCTGTGCGGCCACTTGCTTGTTGTGAGGACGGACGAGTTGGTGGGGTTGCTTCAGAGATGGACTTCTCTGAACCATCTAATAGTTTCATCAGCTTTGAAATGATGCCCACGGCATGCTCCTCTGATCTCGCTTTCACAAGGCCATCACTTGTTCGTCTTCCCGACGCCGAACTGTAAGGACCGCCTCGGCATCACTGGTGTCATGGAACACTGCCGATGTCTGGATACCAGGGCCTCGGGTCTCCGCGCGATCGGTTTCGGTGATGCCCTATGGGCCACGCAGGACGGGGCATTACCATTCACAGATGAGAAGAGCTTCCGTCACCTCGACGAAACCAAACATCTGGTCCACCCGTCGCGCCCGGGATAGTACTGGGGCAGGGGCACCGGCCTCGAACGCGCCCGATAGCCCGGTGCGTGGAGATCCTCGGTCCGTGTTCCAGCACGACTACGATCGGCTGCTCTTTTCGACGCCCGTTCGACGCTTGGCAGACAAGACGCAGGTCTGGCCCATGGATGAGAACGACAGCGTTCGGACGCGGCTAACCCACTCGCACGAAGTAGCGAATCTCGCCCGATCGATAGGCACACGGGTGTTTCTTTCGAATCGTGAGCATTTTGAGCGGTCGCTGGTCGGCGCGGAAGCCTTGGTGAATGTCATTCACCCCTTGCTGTCAGCAGCCGGATTGGGACACGACCTTGGCAATCCCCCTTTTGGACACCAAGGCGAGGCTGCAATCGGCAATTGGTTCAAACGCAATGACTGGGTTTTTTCCAAAGTCACTGCGCGCGGTCCGGCTTTGTCCAAAGCTGAGCAGATCCCGAAGAAATTCCAGCTGGAATTTACCAAGTTTGATGGGAACCCTCAGGCACTGCGTTTGCTTACCAAACTGCAGACCCACATTGATGGAGTGGGCCTAGATTTATCGGCTGCAACGCTTGCGTCAGGCCTGAAATACCCTGTCAGCTTTGCCAACGCAGACGACAACGTCCCCACCAAGAAGAAGGGGGGATATTTCTCGTCGGAAAAGCATGTTGTTGCATGGGTACGTGAAGCAACAGGGCTTGCTGAGGGGCAGCGTCACCCACTTACCTGGATCATGGAAGCGTGCGACGACATCGCGTATTCGGTTCTTGATGTGGACGACGTCCTCAAAAAGGGGGTGATGTCGCCCGATGACGTTCTCGTTAACCTTCGCCGCAATCTCCCGAAAGACCCCTGCGTCATAAAAATTCGAGATCGATTCGACTCAGTCGAAACCAAGACGCTGAGGCCTGAAGCTCAGCGCGATATCAAGATTCAGTATCTGCGCGCCTTTCTGATTGAGGCTCTTGTCACCCACGCCAGTCAAGAGTTCGACAATAACGCGGATGCAATTTTCTCATTCCGCCATCTGGACCCGTTGATGGACAACAATCGGTTGTGCGAGTCACTCAAGAGAATTGCAAAAACATATGCGTTCAACAACTCGGACGTACTCAAAACGGAAGCGCTGGGCGCAGCCGCGCTGTCCGACTTGATGTCTGCATTCTGGATTGCGATTTCGGACCGTACGGATTTCGGCAACATCGAGTCGAGGCGAAAAACCGCAAGCGCCAAGTACATCTTCTCCTTGATCAGTCCGAATTACATCGAACAAGCTGCGTCTGACAGCTTGGCACGCTCGCCCGGGATGGGTGTGCGTTATCGCGAGCTTCGACTGCTGACCGACATGGTCTCTGGTATGACCGATACTTTTGCGATCAAATTGTGGACCAATTTGAAGGCGATCCCTCATGCCTACGGCACCTAATAAATCAGCGCTAAAGCGTCGGCTCGATCGGTATTTTTGGAACAACAATACCGAGGAGATGAATTTCTTTCGCCAGGTGTACGCGCAACATTTTGATGGATTTGATCGCGTGGCGGTTATCGGCGGATTGGTTCGGGACTTTGCGCACGAGGGTCGCGCTGGTTTTCGATCAGACATTGATCTCGTGATCGACGCGCCACAGGCTCAAGTTGAAGAGATTGCGCAAAAGTTGCGCGCAGAACCGAATCGATTCGGTGGTTTCGGCTGCAAGCAAGGCCCTTGGAAAATTGATTTTTGGGCGCTCGAGACTACGTGGGCCCGACGCCACGTCCAAGTTCGTGAGTTGGAGGATCTCCTTGCTTGCACGTTCTTCGATTGGGATGCTATTGCCTACGATCTCAAGCGCAAGCGCGTCATTTGCGACGACGATTATCTTGAACGAATAAGAAAAGGGACTTTGGATATCAATCTTCTGCCCAATCCGTCACCACTCGGAAACTTGGTGCGCGCTACCCGAAGATTGATCGTCTGGCGGGTCCAAGCGGGCCCCGCACTCAAGGATTTCATCAGAAATCACCTGGATGACTCAGCCTTGAAGTACATCAAGGAAAAGGAGGCGGAACTATATTCACACCCCGTCTCCACTCGGTGGGGGACTGCGTCCGAAGCAAGGAGAGCTCTGCTGCACAGTCACGCGAAGGCGCGAGTGACGCGCCAGCTTGAACTGCAATTGGATTGAAGCGGCTGCTTCATATTAGAAGAACATCCATTTCCTGGGGGTGTGCAGCGCAGCATTCTTTCCCGCTACGCTGCGAGAGGCAGTCGAGCCTTCGCGCGGAATCGCGGATACCACTTCTGGAAGGGCGCGCGTAGCTCGCCAGTTGAACTTTATCGGCTGGATTGCAGTCTGCGGAGTCCGGCCCAAAGCCGCCCGTTAGAGCGGCCCCAGCGCCTTTCGAACCAGAGAGCGAGCTGTACGGCGAGGCCGGCGCGAACTGGGATGACGGCCTGTGCGATTGCGATGAACTCGCTTTGCGAGGCTACCCATTATGTAGTCGCGGCAGGAT
>JAFECZ010000406.1 GCA_018241905.1 Pseudomonadota bacterium | reverse complement strand
CGATCTTGCCCGTCTGGCCCACCTGCAGGTCGTTGGGCGCGTAGCCCGCATCGACGGCCGCGCGGCTGGCGCCCAGGCCCGCGTTCAGCTTGTCGGCCAAAGGTGCCATCACTTCCTGGAACTTCTCGGCGCTGCCCAGGGCCCGGCCACCGGAGACGATGATCTTGGCAGCGGTGAGTTCGGGACGGGCGCTCTTGGTCACCTCGCGTGAAGAGTAGTGAAGCTGCGCCCGTTTCTGTTCTGCGAAATCCAATGAAATCAATGGTTTGACGGGCCATCGGTCGCATCTTTACTTCGAATTTTTGGGTACTAAAGTTGCGCCCGTGTCGACGAGAGTAGTAATGATGGAACTTCATCTGGGTTTTCGCACGGTCGCATCTTTACTTCTTCCGAGTGCTCTGACCCATGCAGCCGGGCCCACGCAGCACGTTCATCGCTCCTGGTTGCGCTTCGCGATGTCACGCCCTGCAAATGATGGTTCGTCGAGGGCAGGAAGCGATCGCTTGACGATGCCAATGCGTCGTTGCAGATCTCCCCTGCCCTGCCCGGAAGTCACGATGTGTATCGAGCAATACGATGCTCACAGAATATCGGTCGACTAACTCGTTGCGCGATCATCGCGCGAACTAGGCCAAGGTCGCATCTTTACTACGCAATCGACGCATGATCACTACACTTCACGTCTCCCCAAGGCGGCCAGACATCTGCAGAGCGAGGTAGATGCAACAGGCTCAGAACTACGCCGTATTGCTCTGCGTGAATCTTCATCTCTCGAAGCGGTGTATCAACGCTGGCGTGGGGAAACCAAACGGACGCGGGAACTTCAGTACCCGCCCGGTCATGCTTGACGTCTGCGTTGGCGGCGATTGCTCCGTCGGGCACTTGGATGACGTTGTTGCGCGTCCTGAAGAAAGCGCCGGCCTTAGCCGCCGGCTCGCTGGACCATGCCCAGTTGATGAAGCCATCATTGGACATCACCAGCACGGCCTTTTCGTCCGTGTACTGCAACCATTTCAGGATGGCTGCCGTCAACGATACGCCATAGCGATCGGCGCAATGCGCGAGCAGGTCCAGATCGACGGTAGCTGTAACCTGCTTACGGTAGTCGTCGAGCGGCATCAGCAGGTACGACGCAAACAGGTCGGCCTGCCCTTCGATGTCTTTGTCATCCTTGGACCAATTCAACATATCCGCATCGCTGCACTGGAATGACTCCCGCAGTTGTCGGTGCAGGATGTAGTGCCCCAGCTCATGAGCCTGTGTAAACCGTACCCGGCCGGGTGAAGATACCGCATCGTTGTAGAGCAGCAGCCATTCCTTTCGACCATCGCCCGGAAACAGTGCTCCGTCGAAGCCCTTGATGTTGGCCGCCTGGACCTGGGTGATGGGGTCGGTCCAACCGAAGATTCGGGCCGCTTCCATCGCGAGTGGCGGCACTTCCACAGGAAAACGGTCTACACCGTGCGCTGTACTGAACGCCTCTGCCAGTTTCACAAGCCGATTGGCTGCACGCTGCGGCGTCCAGATTTCTGTCACTGCGAGGACTTCTTGAAGGTACTCAGAATTTTGCGCAGCTGCTCTTTCGCTTCGGGTTCCAGCTTCTGATAACCGCGAAAGAAGGCCTCATCCAGATGCCGTTCCTCTGGTGCCCGAACGTCCTCTTCCAAGAAGTAGGTTGCAGCCACGCCTAGCGCGTCGGCCAATGCCGTTAGCTTCTCTGCCGATGGTCGCTGGGACTCGCGGTTCTCCAGTTCCCAAAGGTAGCTTTTGCTGAGGCCCGCAAGGTCAGCCAGCTTTTCAAGTGTCAGCCCGCGCTCCTTGCGAAGCTCGCGCAGCTTCTCGCCGAGACGTGTCGCCATGGTCCGTCTCCTGTCCAAATTGCGTGGACGAAGAATACCACGATACCGAACTTTTCATTTGACTTTCGAGAAATCGGGTGTAACATCCTCGCGTGTTCACGATTCCGAACTTTTTGTCATGACTCGCTGATACGAGCCAGATCGCCTCACAAGGAGCCTTTCAGGATGTCCCGTACCCATATCGACCATCGCGACCTCGTGCGGTTTGCAGAAGATAAGGTCAATCTGCCCAAAGACAAGGCGGACGAGTACCGCGCCCAAGCGCGGCGGCTGCGCGAGAAATTGGAGGGCTACCTCTCGGAGCACCCAGACTTTTCGCTCAAGCGGATTCAACTGTCTGGCAGCCTCGCCAAGGGCACGGCGCTGCGGTCGCTCAACGACATCGATATGGCTGTTTACGTCAGCGGCTCTGACGCCCCTCACGACGTCCAGGCGCTGCTGGGCTACCTGGCCGAACGGTTGCGCAAGGCTTTCCCCAATTTCCGCCCAGATCAGGTCAAGCCCCAGACCTACTCGGTCACCGTATCGTTCCAGGGAACGGGCTTGGATGTGGATGTGGTCCCGATCCTGTACGCGGGCCTGCCGGACTGGCGCGGCGATCTGATCAGCCAGGACGATGGTTCATTCTTGGAAACCAGCATCCCACTGCATTTGGAGTTCGCCCGCAAGCGCAAGCAAGCGCAACAGACGCACTTTGCGCAAGTCGTGCGGTTGGTGAAGTTCTGGGCCCGCCGCATGAAGCAGGAGCGAGACGGGTTCCGATTCAAGTCCTTCATGATCGAAATGATCCTGGCAAAGCTGTGCGATGACGGCGTGGACTTTTCTGACTATCCCGAGGCGTTGCA
This sequence comes from Pseudomonadota bacterium, assembly GCA_018241905.1. Classification (GTDB taxonomy): domain Bacteria; phylum Pseudomonadota; class Gammaproteobacteria; order Burkholderiales; family Burkholderiaceae_C; genus Variovorax. The sequence continues at coordinate 2,245 of JAFECZ010000406.1, read as the reverse complement.
GTCCTTCTTCACCTACATCGCGAAATCGAACCTTCGTGAACGCATCGTCTTCGAGGATCACTACAAGGCCTCCAGTGTTGCCAAGCTCGATGATCCCGTGCAGATCATTGATCCGATCAACGCGATCAACAACGTGGCGCGGCTCTACAAAGTCGAGAACGCCGATGCGATCGTCGATGCCGCCCTGGACGCGGGTGACGCCATCGACGCGGCCCTGACCGCACCAAACAAAGAGTTGACGCTGCGCTACTGGCAGAAAGTCTTCGGCCCTTCCTTCCAAGGTTGAACACCATGAGCTACAGCTTCACCGCGACCGACACCAGGACCTTCACGCTGACGCATGCCAAACACCTTGCAGCAAAGGTATCGGCAGACCTCAAGCGCTTGCAGCGTTTGTATGGGCACCTCACCGACGATCGCATCGCCGAATTCGAGGGCGAAGTCACCGAACTGCTGCGTCTGGGCTATCTCGGAACCGTGACTTATGGGTTCCAGCGCAACGACAAGTGGATCGAACCCACCCTGCGATATACCGCGGGCGACTTGGCAAGCGGCGGCGCCGATGACGATCCCGGGCGCGTGCCCCCTGGGCGAGACATCAGTGGCGCACAGTTTCACAGCTACTTGACGTATAGCGCCGCGTGGGACGCGCTGACCGCGGATCAGCGTGCGGCGGTCAAGCGGCAGCTGCCGCTGCAGCGTGTCAGCGGATCGGAAGCCGGCGTCAGCAACGGCTACTTCGCCGATGACAAAACCTATTCTTCCGGCGGCCGCTCACTGGGCCGCGCGAGCGTGAGGAGCTATTGATGAGCCAGCAACCCAATCTCCAGGGCCTGTTCGAGCGCCCGGCGACGCTTCCCGACCCTGACGCACAAGCGCGTCTTGCACGCTTGGTGGGCATGGACGACAAGATCAAGCGCTTGGCCAACATGCTGGGCGTTCTGATCAACCCGTCGGGCCTCCGCAAATGGCAAGACAAGCACCACGCCGACGCTGCCAACCTGCTCGATGCAGTCATCCGCCGCCCGCCCCTGGTCGTGCTCGCTGGCGATGTTGGCTCAGGCAAGACGGAACTGGCGGAGACCATTGGCGACAAGGTGGCCCGCCAGGAGGACATCGACATCACGTTGCTGCCCCTGAGCCTCTCCTCACGCGGCCAGGGCCGGGTCGGCGAGATGACTCAACTCGTGTCTGCCGCGTTCGACCATGCGTTCAACGAGGCCAGCAAGCTCAAGTCGAGCAAAGGCGCCGCACGCGGCGGTGTCATCCTGCTGGTCGACGAGGCCGATGCCCTGGCCCAGTCGCGAGAATCGGATCAGATGCACCATGAAGACCGCGCAGGTGTCAACGCTTTCATCCGCGGCATAGATCGTCTCGCCAGCGGCGGCCTCCCCGCAGTGGTGTTGATGTGCACCAACCGTCTGACCGCCCTGGACCCCGCAGTGCGCCGACGCGCGGCAGATATCCTTGTGTTCGAGCGACCCGACGCCGCGCAGCGACGAGAAGTATTGGCGACTCGCCTGGGCACTGCCGGGTTCGGCAAGGCAGACCTAGAGGCGCTTGTGGCCGCGACGGGCGCGCAGCCCGGGCGCGACTACGGATTCACGTACTCGGATATCACGCAACGGCTGCTTCCTGCCATTGTGCTGGACGCGTACCCGGAAGGTCCCATCAAACAATCTCGGGCCATCGAGCTGGCTCGATCGATTCTGCCGACGCCGCCGTTTCGCGATGCGTGACATCTAAGCACAGGATGTGACCAGGCACGCCGGCCATCCGCACCGACAAGGAGCCATCATGACTCAAGCCGTTGCCGTCCGCAGAGACGGCGATGCGTTCCAAGCCAGAATCTTCTGGCGCAAGGCCGCTTGCCTGCTCGATCCGACAAGTCCGGTGACGGGGGTAGGGTTTGAGTCTGGTCCGAAGGGTTTTGATGATGTGTGGGTCGCCTACGCGGCTGACCGAGCGCCTAGCGATCATGAAGGCAGGCCCATCCTTCGGGAGCACATCCAATGCAAGTGGCATGTCTCAATCAATGATTTCGGGTTTGCCGACTTGATTGACCCGGAATGGATCAACGCGAACAAGTTCTCGCTATTGCAGCGCGCGCGCGCAGCGCAGGTCGCTTACGCGCGTGATGGCATCGGCGCCCGGTTCAAGCTCCTTACCAATTGGCGAGTCGCTCAGGCCGACCCGCTGCGCAGCTACATCAATCAGAAATCGAAGACCCTGCGCTTGAAAGATC
>JAFECZ010000405.1 GCA_018241905.1 Pseudomonadota bacterium | reverse complement strand
CAATTGAATTAATCCGAAGGAATTAATTGCATTAAACCTTAGCTTTCAATTTGGCTTTTGCGTGCCGCTTAATTTGCACGTGTCATGGAATTGACGTGCATTTACGCTTTGAAACACTCATACTGGAGTCCTGCCCGAGAGGATTTTTCCAATGACTTCAACGCGCGACGAGTACGTCCAGGCCATCCGAGAGCTCGAGGCCGCCTACGTCGCGGACAGGCTCTCGTACATCGACATCAACCGGCGCAGCAAGGACTTCTGGGCTTTGCAGCCGCCCCGCTCCTGGCCCAACACCCCCGACTTCGCACCCTGGCAGCGTGCGCGCGAACGCCTGCTGGCGGCCGAAACCCGGGTGGTCGAACTGCTGCGCCGGCGCTGCGTGGAAATCGTCGCGCGGCGCAAGCAGCGCCAGGCCTTGCGCAAGCTGGCCTGCGAACCCTACGTGGAGCAAACGGTCGAGACGGTGCCCGACGACCTGCGCATCTCCAACTTCCTGAGCCTGCAGCAGTTCGAGCCGCCGCAGATCGCGCCCTTCCTGCGCGTGCACTGAACCGCTGGTTCCTGCGCCTCATGCCGATGGAATCGGCAAGTCTCCCAAAGGTCTGAATTCATTGATGGAAAAGCTGGTCTGCACCTGGCGCACGCCCGGCAGGCGGTGCAGCCTCGTCTGCAGCAAGGTCGAATAGCTCTCCAGGTCTTCGGCCAGCACCATGAGCAGGAAGTCGGCCGCGCCGGTGATGCCGTGGAACATGACCACCTGCGGAATGTCGCGCACCGCCTCCACGAACTCCATCGAGCGTGCCTCGTTCTGGAAATCGAGGCTGACCAGCACGAAAGCCACCACGCCGTAGCCCAGCTGACGCCGGTTCAGGCGCGCGTGGTAGCCCTCGACCAGCCCGCTTTCTTCCAGCCGCCGGATGCGGCGCCAGCAAGGCGACTGCGACAGGCCCACCTGCTGGGCCAGCTCGCTGGAGGTCAGCCGCGCATTGGCTTGCAGGGCAGCCAGAAGCTGTCGGTCCGCATCGTCCAGGTCGAGTTGCATAACTTTTTCCATCTTTCAGTCCGATTCAGAAAATTTATGCGCGCACAAAAAATCACTTGGGTCAACAAACCATCAACCGGAAAATTCTCGCATTGAACCGCCCACCTTGCCAAAACCCATGAACACCACGCCTGCGCTTTTCGCCCACATTCCGCCCTACGCCGGCGACCCCATCCTCGGCCTGATGGATGCCTACCAGGCCGACCCGCGCCCCAACAAGGTGAGCCTGTCCATCGGGCTGTACTTCGACGACGCCGGCCGCCTGCCGGTGCTGGACGCGGTGCGCCAGGCCGAAGAAGCGCTGTTGCGCGAGATCGGCCCGCGCCCCTACCTGCCGATGCACGGCCTGCCCGACTTTCGCGCCGGCGTGCAGCGCATGGTGTTCGGCGCCGATCACGAGGCTGTGACGGCCGGACGCATTGCCACCATGCAGACGCTGGGCGGCTCGGGCGCACTGCGCGTGGGTGCCGATTTCCTGCACCGCTATTTCCCCGCATCGGAAGTCTGGGTGAGCGACCCGACCTGGGACAACCACCGCGTCCTGTTCGAAGCCGCCGGCCTGAAGGTGCACACCTATCCCTACTACGACGCGGCCACGGGCGGGTTGCGCTTCGACGCCATGCTGGAGTGCCTGCAGGGCCTGCCGGCCCAGAGCGTCGTGCTGCTGCATGCCAGCTGCCACAACCCCACGGGGGTCGACCTCAGCGCGGCGCAGTGGGACGCGCTGATTCCGGTGCTGCGCGAGCGCGAGCTGATTCCCTTCGTCGACATGGCCTACCAGGGCTTCGGCGACGGCCTGGAGGAAGACGCCTTTGCCGTGCGCGCACTGGCCGACGCCGGGCTGCAGTTCTTCGTGGCCAATTCCTTTTCCAAGAACTTCTCGTTCTACGGCGAACGCTGCGGCGGCCTGAGCGTGGTCTGCCAGAACCGCAAGGATGCGGACACCGTGCTGGGCCAGCTCCAGGCCGGCGTGCGGCGCATCTATTCCACCCCGCCCACCCACGGCGCGCGCGTGGTCGCCAAGGTGCTGGGCGATGCGCAGCTGCTGGCCGGCTGGACGCAGGAGACGGCCGGCATGCGAGCGCGCATCCGCTCCATGCGCGAGCGCCTGCATGCGGCGCTGCACGAGACCTTCCGCGGCGAGCGCGACTTCGGCTACCTGCTGAGCCAGCGCGGCATGTTCAGCTACACGGGCCTGAGCGAATCGCAGGTGGACCGCCTGCGCGAGCAGCACGCCGTCTACCTGGTGCGCTCGGGGCGCCTGTGCACTTCCGGCCTGAACAATGGCAATGTGGAAGCCGTTGCCGCGGCCATGGCCGAGGTGATCAAGTCCGCATGAAAGAGATCGTCGACACCGGCCTGCCGGCGCTCAAGCAGCCTTTCTCCTGGGCGGTGAAGGCGTCCGGACTCGTCTTCACCGCGCACGGCCCGGTGCTTGCCGATGGCCGCATCGACACCGGCCCCGTCCAAGACCAGGCACGCCTGACCTTTGCCAACCTGCGCCGCGCCATGCAAGCCGCGGGCGGCGACCTGCGCGACGTGGCGCAGGTGCTGATCTACCTGACGGACATCGGCGACATGGCCGCGGTCGATGCCGTGTACCGCGAGTTCTTCGAGGCGCCCTACCCCAACCGCTCCAGCGTGGGCGTCACCGCGCTGGCGGTGCCGGGCATGCGCATCGAGATCGTGGCCTACGCGGTGGTGGCGCCCGCCGCGTAGCTGCGGCGCTCAGCCCAGCGCCTGCATCAGCTTGTCCCACTCGCGCGCCTGCAGGTGCGGGCGCGCCATCTCCAGCACCGCGGCGAAGGCCGGCGCCGGCGCGTGGGCGCGCATGTCGGCCAGCACGGCGGCGCGCTCGCCAGGGTTCATGAAGGGCACCATCCAGCGCATGCAGAACATCATTTCCTCGGGCGGGATGCTGGCCACCAGGCGGTTGTGCAGATCCACCAGTTCGCCGTCGGTGTAGTGGGCCCACAGCGCGCTGTTGTGCGCGCTCTCTTCCACGTGCATGTGCTCGAAGTTGTGCGCCACGAACAGCGACAGGCGGTGGTAGAGCACCAGCGCCGCCGCATCGCGCGCCTGCGCATCGGTGTTCAGCAGCGCGGTGGCGGCGGCGGCCAGCTCGTCGATCTCGGCCTCGTGATGGACGTGGTCGTGCGCGATGTGCTCGCTGGCGCCGGGCGTGCGCGCCTCCAGCGCCGGGTGGATGAACGCGTTCTCGTGCCCCAGGTGCGAGCGCAGGAAATCCAGCATCTGCAGCGTGCGCTGCGTGGTCTGCGCCAGCTCCAGCTCGTCGTGCACGTCCATGCGGCCCACGGCCACCAGGGTGTCCGACATGAGCGCGCGAAGCGCCTTGTGGATGGTTCGGTAGATGTCCAGCCGCGTCTGTGCGGCGTTGGCAATGCGCTGGATCTCGCTCAGCTCGCGGGCGTCGTTCTTCATGATGGCTCTCTCTCGTTCCTGGTGATGACTGGTGCCTTGGGTCGGCGTCTCGGCGGCAGTGCACCGTGCACTCGCCTGCCTTGGAACAAAGTCTAGGAACGGGGGCCTCGCGGCGCCTTTAAGAAATGCTTAGGAAATTCCGAACAATTTCTTAAACGCGCCGCGGGTGCGGCGCGCTTTTTTCATTTCTCCACAGCGTGAAGGAGAAATGGCGCTCACGCCGGCTGCGCGGCACCGATGAAGTTCTTGCCGCGTGCGCCAGTCAAGGCATGGGCCACCATCTGGTCCGCCTGCTCGTTCGAGACGCCATAGTCCGCAAAGCGCGTCTTCACGCCCAGTCGCTCGATGAAGCCGGCAAGCCGCGCGGGCGCGACATCCAGCGGGCCGAGCGCGCGTGCCAGCACGGCATCGCGACCGGCGTCGTGGCCGATCGCCCGTTGCAGCACCATGGGCAGCGGGAAGGAACAGGCAATGCCGTGGGGCAGCCCGTAGCGCAGCGTCATCTCGTAGGAGATCGAGTGCGCCAGCGCGGTACGGGTGTTGGAGAACGCCATGCCCGCCTTCAGGGCCGCCAGCGCCATGCGGCCGCGCAGCTGCACGTCGTCCAGCTTGCGCATCAGAAGCGGCAGGGCCTCGAAGATCTCCTGCACGGCCGCCACCGCGAAGGTGTCGGAGATCGCGTTCGCATTCACGTTCCAGATCGATTCGAGCGCGTGCGACAGCGCGTCCAGCCCGCTTTGCAGCGTGACCGGGGCCGGCAGGGACAGCATCAGCTCGGGGTCGACGATGGCGGCGGTGGGCCAGGTCTCGCGCAGGTGCAGCGAATACTTGCGCTGCGCGTGGCGGTCCCACACCGTGGCCCAGGGTGTCACTTCGCTGCCGGTGCCGGCGGTGGTGGGCACTGCGATCAAGGCCTTCACCCGCGCCGGCTCGAAAGGCACGCCCGCGGTCAGGGCGGCGACCAGGTCTTCGAAGCACCCGCTCCGGGCGCCCACCATCAGCGCCTTGGCCGTGTCGATGGAGCTGCCGCCGCCCAGGGCAACGATCACCTCGGCATCGGCTGCATCGCGCCAGAACGCCTCGTACAGCGGCCGCAGTTCGGCCACGTCGGGGTTGGGCAAGACCGAGTCGATCACGCCGGCCATCTGCTCGCCCAGCAGCCGCTGCAGGCGGTCCAGCAGGCCCAGCTCGCGAGCCTCCGGGAAGGTGACGATCACGGCCTTGCGGCCATCCAGCAGCTGGGGCAGGGACGACAGGGCCCCGGCCCCGTACACGCTGCGCACGGGGTTGAAGAATTCGTGTGGCATGGGTTTTCTTAGCGGGTGACGGCCCGGTTCGACTGCACAGTGCGAAGCGGCATCAACGCGCTCCCTTCTGGATCCATGCACGCAGCCGGGTCGAGATGTAGTCGGCGGCCATCACCATCGCGATGATCACCAGGATGCAGGTGGCGGTGTCCTGGTACTGG
>JAFECZ010000404.1 GCA_018241905.1 Pseudomonadota bacterium | reverse complement strand
GAGGGCGTCCAGCCGCGGGGCCCGCGCACCAGCACGGCGACCTGCGTGTCGGGCAGCCACTTGGCCACGTGCCATTCCTCGTCGTCGCGCACGCGGGCCGAGATCTTGGCGTTCTTGTTGCTCTCGGCTTCCTCGATGGCCATGCGGTTGGTCTGCAGGACCACGCGGAAGGTCTGGTCGGCGTCGAAGGTGCGCTTGAGCAGGGTCAGGCGCACTTCCGCGCGCTGGGTCTGGCTCGCGTTGCGTGCATCGCCGCTGGGGCGCACCGCGGCGTTGAGCGACTCCAGGTAGAACCAGCGGCCGTTGGCGCCGACGCTGACGTATTCGCCCCAGAGGGCTGCGATGACGCTGTCGCCGGAGGCAAGCCAGGCGTATTCGAAAGGTTTTTCGCGTGCGTCGAACACGCCCATCTTCGAGATGATGTCGACGGGGCTCAGGCGCGGCCCCGAAAGTCGTTTTTCTTCAATGACGGCCAGGACCTTCGGGTCGACTTCGTTTTCCATTTGCAACTACCAGATATCAAGAGCAGGGAGTGTACGAGCGCGCGCAAGGCCCGGGGGGCCGCTAGAGCAAGTAGGGCACGAAGCGCCGCGTGCCGCGCATGTAGTCGCGGTAGGCCTCGCCGAAATGCGCGAGGCACTCGCTTTCCTCGCGCATGGCGGTGATGAACAGCAGCGCGGTCGACGCCAGCACCAGCACCAGGCCCAGCCAGGTGAAGCGCTGCAGGAACACCCCCCAGGCCAGGCAGATCAGCGAGGTGTACATCGGGTGGCGGATGTACTTGAAGGCGCCGGTGGTCACCAGCCGGGTGGTTTTCTCGAAGCCGAGCAGCGCGCCGTCAACCCGGGTGGCGCCGCTGGGCCGGCCCTGGCGCCGCAGGCGCCGCACCGCATGCAGCGGCAGCCAGACCGACGCGGCCAGCAGTACCAGCGCCACGAACTGGGTGGGCGCCAGCGCAGGGTCGTCGCCCCACACCGGCAGGTTGATCCAGATCAGGCCGAAGATGCACTCCACCGCGAAGAAGCGGTAGAAGCCGTGCGAGCGCGGCCGCAGGATGGCGCCGCGCGAGACGTAGAGCAAGGCCGAACTCACGATGACGAAAGTTGCGGGGTAGGCCTGCAGGGGCAGAAGCATCGCGGCAATTTACACGCAGTGAGGCGCCCGCGCTGCGGTTTCTTCAGCGGATCATGCCCAGCTTGCGCGCAATGGCCACCGCCTGGGTGCGGCTCCCGGCGTCCAGCTTGGCGTTGATGTTGCGCAGGTGCGTGCGCACCGTGCTGTCGGAGACGAACAGCTTCTCGGCCATGGCGTTGTTCGAGTAGCCCTCGGCCAGCAGCTGCAGCACGCGGATTTCCTTGTGGGTGAGCGGCTCGGCATTGGCATTGGCGGCGCTCGCTTCGGCCTCGGCGGGAAACGCGACGGGGCCGACGATCTGCAGCAGGCGCTGCAGGTACTCCGCCAGGATCGGGTCGCTGCCCGGGGCCCGGGCGCCGGCGTAGCGGTGGACCAGGGCGCCGGCCGCCGGCCCTTCATCGAGGATCAGGCGGACAAAGCCTTCCTGGCTGGCCGTTTGCAGCACGGCGCCGATCTCGTCCAGCGCGGCCTGTGCTTCGCCGGTGCGCTGCAGGGCCAGCGCCCGCAGCACGCGCAGCTTGAGCGCGCGGCGGTGGCGGTTGGAGGCAACCGCAGCCTGCAGCTCTGCGTCGAGGGTGGCCAAGGCGGCCCGGGCGGCCTTGGCGTCGCCGAAGGCGATTTCCCAGCGTGCCTGGGCCAGCGCGAAGTAGTCCAGGTCGTGCGCCGGCAGCTGCTGGCGGCGCTCGCGCTCCCACAGCTGCGGGTCGTCGGCGCGCCGCAGCTCGTCGCGCGAGGCCGGGCCGTTGCCCTGCAGCAGCAGCATGCGCGAGCGCTCCAGCTTGGCGGCGGACACCACGCGCGGCAGCTGCCGGTGGTGGCCCACGTATTCCAGCTCGGTCAGCGCCTGGAAGGCCGCGTCGATGTCTCCGGCGTGGAACGCAATGCGCGAACGCATCACGTGGCTGAGGATCATGTGGTCGGGCAGGCCCACGTCGCGTGCCAGGGGCAGGTAGACGTTCAGTAGGTGCTCGGCCTGCAGCAGCTGGTTGGTCTCGTACACCGCGCCGGCATACAGCACGCCGGCCCAGGCATTGCCGTGGCTGTGGTTGTAGGTGACGGCGTGGGTCGAATCCACCGCCATGCGCAGCCGCGCGGTGGCCTGCCGCAGCCGCCCCTCGTGCAGGTCGAACAAGCCGGCCAGCGATTCGGTGTACATGCGGTTGAAGGTGCTGTTTCCCTGCTCGCGCCGCGCCGCCTCCAGCAGGCGCTGCGCTTCGTGGCGGTCGCCGCGCACCGCCAGGATGTGGGCCATGACGTTGAGCAGCACCACCTCGGCAAAGGCCAGGCCGGTGGGCAGGCGGGCCAGGCTCTGGCGGCCGGCCTCGCAGGCTTCGTCGTGCTTGTCCTGCATGGCCAGCAGCAGCGGGATCAGCGTGTGGGCGTTGTTGCGCACCTGGGGCACGGGGCTGTCCAGGCAGCCCGACTCCTGCAGCAGGCGCATGGCGTCCCAGGGGCCGTGCGTGAAGCAGATGGCCCACAGGGCAATGAGCTGCAGCAGCGGCCGCTGGCGCAGCAGCGGTTGCGGAACGGCCGCGAACCAGCGCGCCAGCATCCGCATGCGGCCCTGCTCCAGGAACTGCTCGGCGTATTGCTCCAGCAGCACCAGCGCATGCGGATGGTCGCCGCCCTCGATGGCATGGTCGATGGCGGGCACCGGGCGGCCGCGCGATTCGTACCAGCCCGAGGCGGCCAGGTGCAGGCGCGCCAGTTCCTCGGGGTGCTCGCGCGCAAGCTGGGCGCGCAGGAAGTCGGCAAACAGGCTGTGGTAGCGCCACGCGCCTTCTTCGTGGCCGGTGTCGCCGCGCACCGGCGTGAGAAAGAGGTTGGCCGCGGCCAGCTGCGCCAGGATGGCCGCGCTGTCGGTGCGCGGGTTCAGCGCCTGGCACACCGAGGCGTCGAGCTGGCGCAGGACGCTGGTGCGCAGCAGGAAGTCACGTACCTCCCGGGGCTGGTTCGCCAGCACGTCCTCGGCCAGGTAGTCGGCCACTGCGCTGCCGGCACCGGAGAAGCGTTCGATGAAGCCGGTTTCGGCGCCGTGGCGCTCCAGTGCGAGCGAGGCCAGCCACAGCGCGGCCGGCCAGCCCTCGGTCTTGCTGTGCAGGCGCGAGAGCAGGTCGGCATTGGGCAGCGACTGCGGGCGCAGGCCGAAGAAGTCGCGCGTTTCCTCCAGCGAGAAGCGCAGGCGGTCGGTATCGATCTCGATGAGCTGGCCGCGCGCGCGCAGCCGCCCCAGTCCCAGGTCGGGCAGGCTGCGCGAGCCCAGCACGATCTGGCCGCGCCGGGGCAGGTACTCGACCAGCTCGCGCACCAGGCCGAGCACGGCCGGTTCCTGCACGGCCTCGAAGTCGTCCAGGAACAGGGCGAAAGACGAGTCGTAGCCGGCCAGCGCGGCCACCGCGTCGAAGGGCGCGGGGCTGGCCGGCGCCTCGATGCCCAGGCGCTGCGCCGCCTCGGCCAGGCCGCCCAGGAAGCGCGAGACGTCGTTGTCGGCCCGGTCGAGCGTGAGCCAGGCGGTGGCCACGCCCTGCGCGTCCATCTGCTCGCGCATCTGCGCCATGGCGGTGGTCTTGCCGAAGCCGGCCGGCGCGCGCACCAGCACCAGCTTGGCGGCGGCCGAGCCGCCGATTCTTTCGCGGATCTCGCGCCGGAGCACCTGGTTGGCCGAAAAGGCCGGGGGGCTGAGCTTGGCTTCGGGGATGCGGGTGGAAGAGGTGAGCACGGGGGCTGAAAAACGGGGCGGCGTGAATCTCGGGGGTGGAAATCCCGTCGTTTCCGACGATTCCGGCGCTGGATTCTGCTGCCTAAACTGTCCCCGCACAAACCAGGAGACAAGAAGCATGCAACTCGATTCCACCATTGCGGCCGTCGTCACCGGCGGCGCCTCGGGCCTGGGCGCCGCCACCGCGCGCCGCCTGGCCGGCCACGGCGTCAAGGTTGCGCTGTTCGACCTCAATGCAGAGCAGGGCGAGGCCCTGGCCAGGGAGCTGGGGGGCGTGTTCTGCCGGGTCGACGTGACCTCGGAAGAACAGGTGGATGCAGCCTTTGCCAAGGCCCGCGCCGCGCACGGGCAGGAACGGGTGCTGGTCAATTGCGCCGGCACCGGCAACGCCGTGAAAACCGCCAGCCGCGACAAGACCACGGGCGAGATCAAGCACTTTCCGCTGGCCAACTTCGACCGCATCATCCAGATCAACCTGGTGGGCACCTTCCGCTGCATCGCCAAGTCGGCCGCGGGCATGCTCACGTTGAAGGAACTGGAGGACGGCGAGCGCGGCGCCATCGTCAACACCGCCTCGGTGGCCGCGCAGGACGGGCAGATGGGGCAGGCCGCCTACAGCGCCAGCAAGGCCGGCGTGCTGGGCATGACGCTGCCCATTGCGCGCGACCTGATGAGCGAGGGCATTCGCGTCAACACCATCCTGCCGGGCATCTTCAATACGCCGCTGCTGCAAGCCGCGCCGGACAACGTCAAGGCGGCCCTGGCCGCGTCGGTGCCTTTTCCCAAGCGGCTGGGCAAACCCGAGGAATACGCGCAACTTGCCGAACTGATGATCACCAACGGCTACTTCAACGGCGAAAGCGTGCGCCTGGACGGCGCGATCCGCATGGCGCCGCGTTGAAAACAGCCATCACCATCGAACAGGAGACCCCCAATGTCTGAAGCCTATATCGTCGCCGCCGCACGCACCGCCGGGGGGCGCCGCAACGGCCGCCTCTCGGGCTGGCACCCGGCCGACCTGGCCGCGCAGGTGCTCGACGCGCTGGTGGAGCGCACCGACGCCGACCCGGCGCTGATCGAGGACGTGATCATGGGTTGCGTGGACCAGGCCGGCGAGCAGTCCAGC
>JAFECZ010000403.1 GCA_018241905.1 Pseudomonadota bacterium | reverse complement strand
CAATACGGCTCATCGCTGTTCTCCTAGTGATTTGGGAAATGGGGCGGCGCCCGGGTTGTTGGTGCGCCGCACCTTGGGGTTCAGTGGCTGCTCTCGGGCTGCCAGCGGATGACCAGGCGCTCGGCCACGGTCACCAGCAGGAAGAACAGGCCCGACAGGGTGGCGCTCATCACGATCGCGGCGTACAGCAGCGGCGAGTCGAAGTTGAAGGTGGCCTGCAAGATCATGGCGCCGATGCCCACCGTGGCACCCACCCACTCGCCCACCACCGCGCCGATCACGCTCATCGACGCGGCAATGCGCAGGGCCGAGAAGAGGTAGGGCAAGGAATTGAGCAGCCGAAGGCGGAAGAAGATCTCCGTCTTGCTGGCCGACAGCACGCGCATCAGCTCCATGGCCTGCGGGTTGACCGACTCCAGCCCGCGCACCATGTTCACCAACGTGGGGAAGAAGCACACCAGCGCCGCGATGGTGATCTTGGGTTCCATGCCGTTGCCCATGATCAGCACCAGCACCGGCGCCTTGGCCACCAGCGGAATGGCGTTGAACATCAGCACCACCGGAAAGAAGATGTCCTGCAGCGTCTTGTTGTGCACGAAGATGGTCGCGATGGCGATGGCGGCCAGGTTGCCCAGCAGGAAGCCGCCCGCCGCCTCCAGCGCGGTGGGGATCAGGTTGTCCAGCAGCACCGCACGCTTGGCGTAGAGCGTCTCCACCACCGCCCAGGGCGACGGCGCGATGAAGGGCTTGACGTCGAAGACGGCAATCACAACCCACCACAGGGCGATGAGGCCGCCAATGCCCAGCGCGGGCAGGATGCGGCGGCGCCAGAGCTTGCGGCGTCGCGCGGCCGCCCAGGCGGTGTATTCGGGGTCGGCGGACATGGCGGCGCGCACCGGCATGTCGAGGGAACTGGTGGTCATGTCGAAGGGCCTTCAGCAGGTTTCCAGCACGCGGCGCAGGTGGCCGGTGAGCTGCACGAACTCGGGGGTCTCGCGGATGTCCAGGGTGCGGTCTTCGGGCAGGTCCACCGGCACGATCTCGCGCACGCGCCCCGGGTTGGCCGCCAGCATCAGCACGCGCTGGCCGAGAAAGGCCGCCTCGTGGATGCTGTGGGTCACGAAGAGGATGGTCACGCCCGTTTCCTTCCACACGCGGCGGATCTCCTCGTTGAGCCGGTCGCGCGTGATCTCGTCCAGTGCGCCGAAGGGCTCGTCCATGAGCAGGATCTTCGGGTCGCTGGCCAGGGCCCGCGCAATGGAAACACGCTGGCGCTGACCGCCGGACATTTCATGCGGCCAGGCGTTGGCGCGGTCCTTCAGGCCCACCAGTTCCAGCAGTTCCTGCGGCGAGCGGCGGCCCTTGCGGCTGGCACCGCCACCCACCTGCAACGGCAGCTGAACGTTCTGCAGTGCGGTGCGCCAGGGCAGCAGCGCCGCGTCCTGGAACACGAAACCGATGTCGCGCCGCTCGCGCGCCTGCTGCGGGGTGGCGCCCAGCACCTTGGCGCTGCCGCGGCTGGGCGGCAGCAGGTCGGCCACCACCCGCAGCAGCGTCGACTTGCCGCAGCCCGAGGGCCCCAGCAGCGTGAGGAATTCGCCCTGCGCCACTTCCAGGTCGAGCGACTGGATGGCGGTGACGTCGCGCCGCTCGGTGAAGAAGCGCATGCCGACGTCGCGGCAGGAAATGGCCGGCGCTGCGGCATTGAGCACGGCAGCCATGGCTCAGGCCTTTGCGCGGGCGTCGGCGGTGCTCTTGAGCGCGCCCAGCCAGATGACGTCGTCCACCTTGGGCGTCTTGGCCGTGAACTGGCCCAGCTCCGAATAGGTGGAGATCTGCGACTGCCACACGGCCGGGTCCATGGTGCCCCAGCCTTGCGCCTGGGCGGGGCCGCCGAGCGCGTACTCGAGCATCACATCGATGGCCACGCGCTCGTCGTCGCGCTTGAGGTTGGGATATTCCTTGACCAGCAGGTCCACCGCCTGGTCGCGGTTGGCCTTGGCATGCTGCCAGCCGCGCGAGGTGGCGCGCACGAAGGCCTCCAGCACCTTGGGCTGGGTCTCGATGATCTTGGTGGTGGTGTAGTACGGCAGCGCATAGAGCTGCACGCCCCCGTCCCACAGGGTGAGGTCCACGCGGTCCGGGCCCAGGGTCTTGAGCGCGGTGGTGCTGGTCAGCCAGCCGGTGACCACGTCGACCTGGCCGGTCAGCAGCGGCGCCATGTCCGAGCCGATGGTGACCACCGTCACGTCCTTCTCGGCGATCTTGTTCCTGGCCAGCAAGGCGCGCAGCAAGATGGCGGCGGTGGAAGGAATGCCCACCTTCTTGCCAACCAGGTCGGCAGGCTTGCGCACCGGGTTCTTGGCCAGCGAGAAGAAGGTGAAGGGGTGCTTTTGCGCCCCCACGGCAAAGCACTTGATCGGCAGGCCCTGCGACACCGCCAGCATGACCGAGGGGCTGGACGAAACCTGCCCCACTTCGTAACGTCCGGAGGCGACGATGGCCACGCCGTCGATGTTGGGGCCGCCGGGCTGGATGGCGAACTCGATGCCCTCCTGCTCATAGAAGCCCAGGCGCTTGGCCACCACCTCGCCGACCTGGTTCACGCTGGGAATCCAGCCCAGCTGCATGTTGATGCGCGTCTTGCCCTGGGCCAGCGCATCGATGGAAAGAAAGCCTCCAGCCGCAAGGGAGCCGGCGGCAAGCGAGGTCTTGAGCAGTCGGCGGCGAGCGGGATCGCAAGGGTGGTTCATGACGGGTTTCCTGGTTGTGGATTCGGGTCGTTGGCCGTGTGGCGTGGGCGAAATTTAGGAGCCCCGGGCGCTCTCGCAAAGAACCGTTTTTAGGAACGGGCGACCGAAAAATTAGTGCGGGTGGAAACCCGAATTCAGTTGGCATTCATATTTGATCCGGGTACAATGCATCAACTTTTCTGGAGGATGCCATGCCGTCAGAAGCACCAGCCGTCTCTTCCGAAGCCCTGCCCCAGCACGTGAGTGCCTTTGCCGATTTCCGCCGCGTTGCCGCTGGCAACGTGGCCGAGGTACTTGCGAAATTGCGTGGTACGCCCCGGCCTCCCGACGAACTGGTACGCGTCTTCGACGACGCCAGCGGCACCCGGCTCGACCTGGACCTGCGCCCGCAGGCCGAAATCGACGCGGCACCCGTGCCCACGGCGTCCACGCCTGCGGCGGCTCCGGCCCAGCGAAGCGTGGGCCGTCCGCGGCTGGGCGTTGTCGCCCGCGAGGTCACGCTCCTGCCGCGCCACTGGGACTGGCTCAATCGCCAGCCCGGCGGCGCATCGGTGGCCCTGCGGCGCCTGGTGGATGAAGCGCGGCATGTGCATCGCGAGCGCGATGCGGTGCGTGCCGCGCGCGAAGCCACCTATCGCTGCATGACTGAAATGGCGGGCAACCTCCCCGGCTTCGAGGAGGCCACGCGTGCCCTCTTTGCCGGCGACGGCACGCAGTTCAACCTGCTCATCGACGCCTGGCCGCAGGACCTGCGCGACTACCTGTTGCAGCTGTCCGCCTCCGCGTGGGCGACCAACCCTTCTCCTTCTTCTTCGACATGAGTTCAACACCCCCTGCCAACGGCGCAGACTCTGCGCTGGCGGAATCCGCTGCGCCTTCCAAACCTGCTTCGCCCGGCACCCCGCCGCAGCGCCACCACCACCCCATGGGCAGCACCGAGACGCGGCCCCTGTGGAAGACCTTCCTGGTCTTCCTCGCACCCATGCTGCTGTCGAACATCCTGCAGTCGATGTCCGGCACCATCAACAACATCTACATCGGGCAGATGATCGGCGTGGAAGCGCTGGCGTCGGTGTCGAGCTTCTTTCCGGTGATGTTCTTCTTCATCGCCTTCACCATCGGCCTGGGCGCCGGCTCGTCGGTGCTCATCGGCCAGGCCTGGGGTGCACGGGAGCCCGAGAAGGCGCGCGCCGTGGCCGGCACCACGCTCACGGTGGGCGTGCTCTTCGGCCTCGCGGTGGCGATCTTCGGCGGCGCCTTCACCGAGCCCATGCTGAAGCTGCTGGGCACGCCGGCGGACATCCTGCCGGAGGCCACGCGCTATGCACGCATCATCCTCATCGCGATGCCGGGCCTGTTTCTATTCCTGCTGTCCACGGCCATGCTTCGCGGCGTCGGCGACACGGTCACGCCCCTGTACACGCTGATGATTTCCACGAGCATCGGCCTGGTGGTGACGCCTACGCTGATCCGCGGCTGGTTCGGCCTGCCCAAGGTGGGCGTGACGGCCGGCGCGTGGGCCACGGTGGTGGGCTTCATCGTGGCGACAACGTGGCTGGCTTTCCAGCTGCGGCGCATGAAGAGCCCGCTGGCGCCCGATGCCGACTTTGTGCGGCACCTGCGCATCAACCCGAAGCTGCTCAAGGGCGTGCTCAAGGTGGGCGTGCCCACGGGGGTGCAGATGATCGTGGTGGCCACGGCCGAGCTGGCGCTGCTGTCCTTTGTCAATGCCTACGGCTCGGAGGCCACGGCGGCTTACGGCGCGGTGAACCAGGTGGTGGCGTACGTGCAGTTCCCGGCGATCTCGATCGCGATCACGGCGTCGATCCTGGGAGCCCAGGCCATCGGTGCGGGGCGCGTGGACCGGCTGGGCGCGATCACGCGCACGGCGCTGCAGATGAACGTGGTGCTCACGGGCGCGCTGGTGCTGCTGGGCTACGTGGCGTCGCGCCAGTTGATGAGCCTGTTCATCACGAGCGAGCCGGTGATCGAGGTGGCGCAGACGCTGCTGCACATCATGCTGTGGAGCTGCGTGATCTTCGGCATGGCCTCGGCGCTGTCGGGGATCATGCGGGCCAGCGGATCGGTGCTTGTTCCCACGGCCATCTCCATTTCCTGCATCTTGCTGATCGAGCTGCCGACGGCGTATGTCATGAGCCACCGGATCGGGCTGAACGGGGTCTGGATTTCCTATCCGGTCGCGTTCGGGGCGATGCTGGTTTTCCAGT
>JAFECZ010000402.1 GCA_018241905.1 Pseudomonadota bacterium | reverse complement strand
GTGCGGTTGGGCCGTGCCGCCTTGGTCATGGGCGCCATTGATTGATTGAGTTGACGCGTCATTGTGGACCAAGGCGTGCGCGCTGGTTGCATTGAGCATGATCTACTCCAATCGACGGGCTGGAACTGGGTGCGCAGGGGCGTCTTGCAGCGGCGCCACGGATCCCGGCGCGGCGGGCTCCGGGCGTCGGCCCTTGCCGTAGACGTCCCACCAAGGAGCAGATGTGGCTCCTTTCGCCGGAGATGTGCGTGGTGATGCTCGGAGCTTGGGCTCCAGCGCGACTGCGGTTGCTGGCGCGGCCGCGCGTGACGCGACCGCGAGCTCGCGCTTGAGGG
Source organism: Pseudomonadota bacterium (assembly GCA_018241905.1). GTDB lineage: Bacteria > Pseudomonadota > Gammaproteobacteria > Burkholderiales > Burkholderiaceae_C > Variovorax. Next base: position 4,673 of record JAFECZ010000402.1, on the reverse strand, counting down.
CTGCGATGTCGCCGGCAGTGCGTTCTTGCTGTTCCTCGGCCTGTGTCACGCCGAGCGCATCAGATGCGGCAAGCCGCTCGGCTCTGCGGCGTGAGAGAGACTCGAGCGCGGCCTCCAACTTCCGGAGTTCCTCGCGCAGGATCTCGACCCGGTCGGTGTCGTGTGCAGCCTGCTGGGAATAGGACACTAGGTGCTGCGTTGCCGAAGCTGGCTCAGCGAGACATGCGCCAGCGCACATGATCAAAGTCAGGACGATGTGCCGCAGCGACGTGTGCGGTCCTCTTGGCCACCATCCCTGACGCTGATCGACATCCCTGACTTGCATGGGACGCAATGTCTGCCACGTTCATCTCTGATGTCAACGATTCTTGATAGCTCTGATGCTATAGAAAACTATAGAACAACTAGACAGGTGATTTGAGATCACCTACGCTCGTCAGACGATTTCACAGGGATGTGCTTGCGAAGCCTAGGGGATGATGCAAATTGAGGTCGTACTTCAAGTCAAGCGTCCCGCACAGGCCTTTACGTCTTGTATCGTGATGGGGCGACGAGAACTTCTCGGAGCCTGCGATCTGGCGACACGTCAGCGAGGTGAAGCAATGAGCAATGTGGTGGTTTTCGGGAACCAGAAGGGTGGCGTGGGCAAGTCAACGCTGTCGGTCTTGTACGCACTGTGGCTTGCCGATCTGCATCATCATTCGGTGTGCTTCATCGACCTGGACGCGCAGGGCAACGCGTCGAAGACGCTGCAGGCCTGCGATTCGCAAGTTCGGTCGGTGGATCTCTTCGCAGAAGAAGCGTTGCCTGTCGTGCCGACCTGTCTGCTCGCGGGTCAGCGCCCCGTGGTGTTGCTGGCTGCGACAAAGGAGCTGGCGGACATCGAACTGGCCAAGCCTGAGGCCGTGGTGCCCGCCTTTCGGCACAACGTGCGGCAGTTGGCGCAGTCCTTTGACACGGTGGTGATCGACACGCCGCCAACGCTGGGGCTGCGCATGAGTGCGGCTCTGATCGCCGCGACCCGCGCGGTGTGCCCCATCGAGCTGGAGGAGTACAGCATGGACGGCGTTGTCGACATGCTCAAGACGATCTTTGGTATCCGTCAGCGCTACAACCCGAGGCTGGAGCTGGCTGGCATCGTTTTGAATCGGGTCAACCCGCGTTCGGCACGCCAGAAGGCGGCCATACAGCAGCTGGTGTTGAGCTATCCGGACTTTGTCATTCCGGCGCGTATTTCGACCCGGTCTGCGATTCCTGAGGCGCTGGCCGAGGGCAAGGCGGTGTGGGAGTTGGGCAAGAGTTCAGCGCGCGAGGCAGGCGCCGAGATCAAGGGGGCCTTCACGGCGCTGCATCTGCGCATCGAGCGGTCGCAAGACACGACAACTGCAGCCACGAATGCGGAGATTGCGGCATGAGCGCGCAAGGCGCTCTGGATCTGAGTTCGCTGGCACAGTTCCGGCCTTCGGATCTTCTGACGATGGGGGAGCGCGAGTCAGCTCCGTCGTCGGCCGTGCATGTCGACCTCGATCTCATCGACTTCGATCCGTCGCAACCCAGGCGCAGCTTCAAGAGTGAGAGCATCGAGGAACTGAGCGCGTCGATTCGCCAATATGGAATCCTGGAACCCGTCTCGGTGCGCTCGCATCCCGTTGGACAGGGTCGCTACATGGTCAACCGCGGCGAGCGGCGCATCCGAGCTGCACGGTTGGCGGGCCTGAAGACAGCCCCGGTTTTCGTGGATGAGCGGATCGACCCCTTTGCGCAGGCGGTGGAAAACCTGCACCGCGAGGACATGTCGGCTTTTGACCTCGCGCAGTTCATCGCGGAGCGGGAGCGCGAAGGTGTCAGTCGTGCGGAGATTGCGCGGCGGTTGGCAAAGCCGCGATCTTTCATCACGGAAGCCGCGGCGTTGGTCGGGGCTTCCGATGAACTGCGCAAGGCTGTGCAAGAGGGCCAGGTCGGTGGGGATGTTCGCACCTTATATCGGCTTGTCTCGGCGGGTCGACGAGAGCCCGAGGCAGTGCGTGCGGTGGTGCAGGGCGCGGAGGCAGTGAATCGAGCCAATGTGGACACTCTGCTCGCCCGAGCACGAGGTGATGTGATGGTGGTTTCAGAGGGCGCTGCGCGCGTCGTGCCGCCAATCAGCGGGGGCCGGACAGTGCTGATCGTTGAGTACGAAGGCCGCCACGGTTCCCTGCGGATCAAAGCACGAGATGGCGATGTGGGTGAGGTGCGCTTTGGGGACGGGTCGCGCAGTGTGGTGCGCTTGACTGCGTTGAAGCTGGTGTGCTGGGCAACGGAAGACTGGAATCCTTCAGATGGCCTACGTCAAGCCGCCGCATGAATGCGCACGCCGGCTGGGCGGCTGGAGGAGTGCGGATGGGTTGGCTTGGCTATGGCGCCTGGGAACCTGTTCGCATTTCGAGCTGCGCCGCCCTGGTGCCGTTGGCGTTTCTGTGCTTCCTACTATTCGGATCAGCGGTTTCCTCGCCGGGGATGCTCAGCCACCGGTGTCCTGTGCTCTACTGGATCTCATCAGCGACCGATGAGCCTTTTCGTGTCACTGCCATCTCATCACTATGACCGTTAGCGAAGCTGACCTGGAGCGGATACTCAACCAGCGCCGGTTCGACGACCGTACCAAGGAAATTGCGCGCAGGCTCTTCCTGCATGGCGAGCGGCCCAAGTTGCTCGCGGCGGAACACGGCGTCATCCTGCAACGCATCTACGCCATCCGCAGGGCGGTCTTGGACCTTGCGATGCCGCCGGGGGTGGCGCAGGTGACGCTGACTGGGCCGGTGGAGGCGATCGAGGCGGCACAGCGCGCCTTCGACAAGTGCATGGCCAAGCTTCGGGCGGAAGGCGACTGAGGCGAGACTACTTTGGAGGCTCCCGTGTAAGGGCGTGCCGTTGAACTCATGGTCGCCTAGACAACTTCCACGGCTGCGGGCAGGACCCGGTCGTATCGTTTCATCTCCTCAAGCCCGACGCCCATCCAGTGGGCGACTTGCTCGGGATCTGCGCCGCGGCGCAATTGCCGAATTGCGAAGGTGTGCCTCAATCTGAAGGAGCCACCCTCGCGCGAGGCCATGCCCGCGTCACGCAGCACTTGCAGTGCGTTCCTGTACTGGGAGTCGGCATGCCAGGCCTTGCCAGTGCGCGTAGAGGGAAAGAGGAACTCCCCTGCAATTCGCGCCTCCTGTCGCACCTGCAACCAATACTGAAGCAGCTCCGCAGCCCAGGGTGCGATCGGCGTCTCTCGTGGTTGGGAGGTGCCGTTGCCCGGCACCTGCAGCTTCCAGGGCTGGCCCCGGACGCGTCCGCCGTGGACCACCGGTGAATCCAGCGTCAACGTCCTCACATCTCCCGGTGTGATCCCCGCCCCAAGCTGCAGCGCGACGGACGCTCGATTGCGCACCTCCTGCCAAGCCATGGCCGCCAGCGCATCACGGTTTCGCCCGGGACGCGGGCGCGCGGCCGAGAGATGGACGATCAGTTGGCGCGCCTCGGCTGCGCCCAGGTACTCCGGCAACGGGTCCATGCGCCGCGCATCGGCGTAGCGCACGTCGGCATTGGCAGCAAGCCAGTCGGCTGCCGCGCGGTTGGGCACGGCATCCATTTGGACGGCATGGTGCCGCAGGACCCGATCGATCAGACGCATGAGTCGCAGCGCATACCGAGGGGAGAGTGACCGATCCGCGGCCTTGCGCCCGAAGCGAGCGGCCTGGTAGGCCTGCAAGTCCTCAAGCCCCAGGCTGTCCAAGGTGACCCGGGGCGATTGCCCCAAGCACCAACTCGAGAAGCTTTCCCACATGGCCTGGTAGACCTCGGTGGCCTCGGGCCGGCGCAGTGCCCCGGTGCCATGCTGATCGGCCAACCAGGTAGCGAACGCGCCGGCAAATGCCGCCGATCCTTGGGCCAGCGGGGCTTCCTCGAAGAGCGACAGACTCGGGCCGTGAATTGGCATGGCAATTGAAAATCGGTTAACGGCGGAGGTTTATTTTTGCATAACGAGTTTGGAGGTTGAGACGGGAATGGCTATTGGGCGGTTTGGGTTTCGGTATGGCGTTAACTGATTTTTGGAGCGGGTCCGGAAATCCCAAGGCCCGCAGGGGTGCTATCCGCTGCGCCGCGGACTACGGATTGGCGTCTCCAGGACCGTCGCGGACTGCTGCCCTGGGAGACTGCCCTAGGGAAAGGAACTGGCGATATGCCCTGTCGCTCGGCCAGCGAGATCGGCAGCATGCAGCGGCTACCCGACGCTGTGGGCTAGGGGGAATGACATTCAGCGAGTGCAAGCTGGGGGCACACACTCACGTTGCGGCCGTGCTCGCACTACCTGCGTGGTGAAGAGGACGCCTTGCGTTGTCGCCGAAGCGCCCCTCCGCTCCCGCGAAGGCAGTCGATCATCTGCTCAGTGCTGGGCGTTTGCCGGCGTCCACGCAGCGTGATGATGCCCACTGCCGGCAACTCGATGCGCACGGGCAAGGGGAGGACGCTCAGCCCCTCCTTCTCGAATTGCCTGGCCACCGTATCGGCCACAAAGCCGACGGCAGGGATGTCACGCATGAAGCACAGCGTTGCCAGGAAAGATGCCGTCTCAACAACGTTGGCGGGAGGTACCAGCTTGTGTCGATAGAAAAGCTGATTGAGCTTGACGCGCGAGGATGCCC
>JAFECZ010000401.1 GCA_018241905.1 Pseudomonadota bacterium | reverse complement strand
TGGTGGTGTCGATGGCGCCCGAAGTGCGCGCCACCTGGCCCTGGAAGGTCTGGCCGCGCAGCTCGGCTTGCGTCACCACCACCTCCTGGCCCGGCTTCACCAATTGCGCATAGGCCTGCGGCACGTTGATGTACACGCGCAGCGGATCGGTCTGCGCCAGCTGGAACAGGGCGCGGCCGCCGCCGCCCGAGCCGGCATCGATGAGGTCGCCGACATCCACGTTGCGCCGCGTGATCACGCCCGAGAACGGTGCCACCACGCGCTTGAAGGCCTCGGTCTGGCGCAGGCGCTGCACGTTGGCATCGGCCGCCGCCAGGTTGGCAGTGGCCGAGGCAACGGCGCTGCGGCGTTCGTCCAGCTCCTGCTGCGAGACCACGTCCTTCTTGCGCAGTGCCTCCCAGCGCGCCACCGTGCTCCTGGCCAGCTCCAGCGTGGCTGCGGCCTGGTTGCGCGCGGCCACGGCCTGCGAGAGCTGCTCGTCGATTTCCGGCGTCTCGATCTCGGCCAGCAGCTCGCCTTTTTGCACGCGGCTGCCGATGTCCTTGGTCCAGCGCTTGAGATAGCCGCTGGCGCGCGCGGCAATGGGCGACTGCACATAGCCCTGCAGCGTGCCGGGCAGGGTCAGCGTCTGGCCGGCCTTGGGCGCCTGCGGCGTGGCCACGCGGACATGGAGCACCGCATGCTCGGCCGAGGCGGCGTCGAGCGTGCGCGCATTGGCCATTCGCTGCACGACGATGCGCGCGCTGCCCAGTGCCAGCAGCACCAGCACCACGACCACCGCAATGCGCGAGCGGCGCACGATCTGGCGGCGGCGCAGCAGTTCTTCGGCGGGCACCTCGCCGTCGGCGCCGGTGCCGCTGATGGGGTGGATGCCCAGGGCCTGATGGCGCTCTGACATGCTTTCAACTCTCCTGGGGAACCTGTGAAGAGACCGCGGCAGCGCCGCCGGCCGGAGGATGGGCACCGCGCGCCGCATGCCGGCGCGCAAGCCAGCTGTGGATGCCGGCGAACACCGCGGGCACGAACAGCAGCGTGGACACGGTCGCGAAGATCAGCCCACCGATCACCGCGCGGCCCAGCGGCGCGTTCTGCTCCGCGCCTTCGCCCAGGCCAAGTGCCATGGGGATCATGCCGATGATCATGGCCAGCGCCGTCATCAGCACCGGACGGATGCGGGTGGCGCCGCCCTCCAATGCGGCCGACAGCGGCGGCGCGCCGGCGTGCAGCCGCTCGCGCGCAAACGACACCAGCAGGATGGAGTTGGCCGTGGCCACGCCCATGGTCATGATCGACCCGGTGAGCGCCGGCACGCTCAGCGTGGTGCCGGTGAGGAACAGCATCCACGCAATGCCCGCCAGCGCCGCCGGCAGCGCGGTGATGATGATGGCGGCGTCGAGCCACGACTGGAAGGTGACGACGATGAGCAGATACACCAGCACGATCGCCATTGCCAGCCCGACGCCCAGGCCGACGAAGGAGGACTGCATGGTCTCCACCTGCCCGCGCAGCGTCGCGCTGTTGCCGCGCTTGAGCTTGGGCTGGATGGCCTGCAGCTCCTTGCGTACCTGCGAGGCCACGCTGGCCAGGTCGGTGCCGTGCACGCTCACGTACACGTCGATCACCGGCTGGATGTTGTAGCGCGACACCACCTGAGGCAGCCGGCCCGCGTTGGCCTCGACCAGATTGCCCAGCAACTGGGGCGAAGGTGCCGTGGCGGCAGCACCGCCGGTGCCGACCGGAATGCCGAGCAACGAATCGAGCGAATCGACCCGGTACTGCGGCGTCTGCACCGCGATGCTGTAGACCACGCCGTTGGCCGGGTTGAGCCAGAAGGCTGGCTGCGTCTGCGAACTGCCCGACAAGGCAATGAGCACGTTCTGCCCGACGTTCTGTGCCGACAGGCCCAACTGCTGGATTCGCGTGCGGTCCATGTTGAGGTTCACCGTGGGCCCGTCCAGCCGCTGGTGCACGTGCACGTCGACCGCGCCCGGAATCTTGCGCACGGCCTTGGCCAGCTCGGCCGCCGCGTCCGCATTGCCCTGGATGTCGTTGCCGGCGAACTGCACGTCGATGGCAGCCGGCAGCCCGAAGTTGAGGATCTGCGTGACGATGTCGGCCGGCTGGAAGAAGAACTCCACGCCCGGAAAGCGCTTGGGCAGCTCGGTGCGCAGCATGGCCACCAGCTCCTCGGTGGGGCGATGCCCCTCCTTCAGCGACATCAATATCTCGCCGTCCAGCGTGCCGATGGTGCCGGCGTTGCTGTACGAGAGGTTGATGCCGCTGTTGGGCACGCCCAGGTTGTCGAGGATGGTCTGCAGCTCTTCCTTGGGAATCAACTGGCGGATGGCGGCTTCCACCTGGTCTGCCAACCGCGCCGTCTCCTCGATGCGGGTGCCGGTGGCCGCGCGCATGTGCAGGCGGATCTGTCCGGCGTCCACGCTGGGGAAGAAGTCGCGGCCAAGCACCGGATACAGCAGGCACGAGAGAAGGCAAAAGCCCAGGAAGAATGCGATGAAGGGGCCGCGCCTTGCCAGCAATGCCGACAGCAGCAGCGTGTAGGCGCGGCGCACGCGCTCGAAACGCCGGTCGAAGCTGCGGTACAGGCGCTGCAGCGCGCCGGGCCTTGCGTTGGCGTCCTGCTGCGCATGCGGGTCCTTGCGCATGAGCAGCATCACCAGCGTGGGCACCAGCGTGCGCGAGAGGATGTAGGAGGCCAGCATGGCGAAGATCACCGCCTCGGCCATCGGCACGAACAGGAAGCGCGCCACGCCCGAGAGGAACAGCATCGGCACGAACACGATGCAGATGCACAGCGTGGAGACGAAGGCGGCCGGGCCGATCTCGCCCGCGCCCACCATGATGGCTTCTTCCAGCGGCGTGCCCATGTGCAGGTGCCGCTCGATGTTCTCGATGGTCACGATGGCCTGGTCCACCAATATGCCCACCGACAGCGCCAGCCCGCCCAGCGTCATGAGGTTGAGCGTCTCGCCCAGCGAGTACAGCACCAGGATCGAGGCCAGGATCGACAGCGGGATGGTCAGGCCGATGATCAGCGTGCTGCGCCAGTTGCCCAGGAAGAGCAGCACCATCGCGGCGGTGAGCGCGGCGGCAATGATGGCCTCGATCACCACGCCCTTCACGGCTGCCTTCACGAATACCGACTGGTCGAACAGCGGCGTGATCTTGATGTCCTGCGGCAGGGCCTGCGAGGCGCGCGGGAGCAGGTCGAGGATGTTGGAGACGATGTCCAGCGTGGAGGCGCCGCCGTTCTTCAGCACCGAGATGAGCACGCCGCGCACGCCGTCCTGGCGCACGATGTTGGTCTGCGGCGAGAAGCCGTCGCGCACATAGGCCACGTCGCGCAGGTACACGGTGGCGCCGTTCACCGTTCGCACCGGCAGGTCGTTCAGCCCGGCCAGCTCGTCGGGCGAGCCGTTCATGCGCACGTTGTATTCCAGCGCGCCCATCTTGGCGGTGCCCGAAGGCAGGATCAGGTTCTGCGCGTTGATGGCGTTGACCACGTCCGCCGGCGAGAGGCCGCGCGCCTGCAGCGCCTGCACGTCCAGGTCCACCGAGATGAGCCGGTTCTTGCCGCCGTAAGGGAAGGGCACCGCCGCGCCCGGCACGGTGATGAGCTGCGGGCGCAGCTGGTTCACCGCCGCGTCGAACAGCGAGTTCTCCGCGCGCGTGGGGCTGGACAGCGCCAGCTGCACCACCGGGATGCTCGAGGCCGAGTACTTGATCACCAGCGGCGGCGTGATGCCCGGCGGCAGCTGGCGCACCTGCACCTGCATCGAGGCCACCACCTGCGCCAGCGCCGTCTCGATGTTGGCGTTGGGCTGGAAGAAGACCTTGATGATGCTGATGCCCGCCAGCGACTGCGACTCGATGTGCTCGATGTCGCTCACCGTGGTGGTCAGGCCGCGCTCGGACTGGCCCGAGATGCGTTGCCCCATCTCCTGGGCCGGCAGGCCGCCGTAGTTCCAGATGATGCTGATCACCGGAATGTTGATTTCCGGGAAGATGTCGGTCGCCATCCGCATCAGGACGAATGGCGTCGCCAGGACGATGAGCATCGCCATGACGATGAAGGTGTACGGACGCTTCAGCGCCAGACTGACCATTGACACGAAAAGTTACCTGCAGGTGAGCGCGCCATCATAGGGAGAGACGGGCATGCAAGCTTGGTGCCGGCGAATGCTTTACTTTTCTTTATAGGCAATGGATTGGCGTGGGCATGCCGGATTCCGGTCCCCCAAGCGCTGGCCGCTTCAGGCCGACAGCGCGCGGGCGTGGTGGGCCAGGTGGTCGGCCATCATGCTCTGGATGAAGTAGTAGCCGTGGTCGTAGTCCGCATGGCGCCGCAGGGTCAGCGGCTGGCCCACCGCGCGGCAGGCTGCTTCCAGCTTTTCCGGATGCAGTTGTTCGGCCAGGAAGGAATCGGCCAGGCCCTGGTCGACCAGGATGCCTTCGGGATACGGCGCGGTGGCCTGCGACTGCATCAGCGCACTGGCGTCGTGCGCCGCCCAGTTGCTCCGGCCTTCGCCCAGGTAGCCGGTGAAGGCCTTGACGCCCCATGGGCATTCGGTGGGCGCGCAGATCGGCGCCAGCGCGGAGAGCGAGCGGAAGCGACCCGGATGCCGCAGTGCCAGCGTCAGCGCGCCGTGTCCGCCCATCGAGTGGCCGAAGATGCCCATGCGCGAGGCGTCCAGCGCGAAGTGCCCGGGCAAGCCGGGCAAGAGCTCGGCCATGAGCCAGCTTTCCATGCGCCAATGCGTGGACCACGGCGCTTGGGTCGCGTCCAGGTAGAAGCCGGCGCCGATGCCGAAGTCCCAGCTCGCCGTGGCGCCCGGCACGTTCTGGGCGGCGGGGCCGCGCGGGCTGGTGTCCGGAGCGATCAGGGCCAGGCCCAGTTCTGCGGCCAGCCGCTGCGCGCCGGCCTTGATCATGAAGGTTTCTTCGGTGCAGGTCAGCCCGGCGAGGTAGAGCAGGGCGGGCACCGGCTGACCGCCATGCGCCTG
>JAFECZ010000400.1 GCA_018241905.1 Pseudomonadota bacterium | reverse complement strand
TAGTCACGGCGCCCGACGTCCTGTTGCTGGACGAACCCACCAACCACCTGGATCTGGATTCCATCGAGTGGCTGGAGCAGTTGCTGATCGACTTCAAGGGGAGCGTCGTCACCATTACCCACGATCGGGCATTCCTCGATCGCATTGCGACCCGCATCGTTGAACTGGACCGAGGCCAGCTGCGCTCGTATCCAGGCAACTTTGCCCAGTACCAAGTGCAGAAGGAAGAACAACTGGCCCAGGAAGAGGTGATCAACGCAAAGGCCGACAAGCTGCTGGCCCAGGAAGAGGTTTGGATCCGCAAGGGCGTCGAAGCGCGCCGCACGCGCAGCCAGAGCCGGATCGTCCGGCTCGAGGCGCTTCGCCAGCGCCGCGCCAGCCGGCGGGAGGCGCTGGGCAGCGTCAATATGGATGTGGCCTCCGGGCTGCCCAGCGGAAAGATCGTGGCCGAACTGACCGACGCCACGAAGGCCTTCGGCGACAAGATGGTGGTGCGCAAGTTCAGTGCGACCATCCTGCGCGGCGACAAGGTGGGGCTTATCGGCCCCAATGGCGCCGGGAAGACGACGCTGCTCAAGCTCATCCTCGGCGAGCTCGAGCCCGACTCGGGCAAGGTGAGGCGCGGCGCCAACCTGCAGGTGGCCTACTTCGACCAGATGCGCGACGCGCTGAACCTCGACGCCACCCTGGAAGACTTCATCAGCCCGGGCAGCGAGTGGATCGAGATCGGCAAGCAGCGCAAGCACGTGAAGAGCTACCTCTCCGACTTCCTGTTCTCGCCGGCGCGCGCCGCCTCGCCCGTGCGCTCGCTCAGCGGCGGCGAGCGCAACCGGCTGCTGCTGGCCCGGCTCTTCGCCCGCCCGGCCAATGTCCTCGTGCTGGACGAGCCAACCAATGACCTGGACATCGACACACTCGAGCTTCTGGAAGATCTTCTGCAGAACTACGACGGCACGGTCTTCCTGGTGAGCCACGACCGGACCTTTCTGGACAATGTCGTGACCAGCACCATCGCCTTCGAGGGCGACGGCCGCTGGCGCGAGTACGAAGGCGGCGTCCAGGACTGGCTGACCCAGTCCCAGCGCGCCCGGGAGCTGGCCGCACAGCGAGCGCCCGCCTCCAAGCCAGCCGCGAGCGCACCGCCCCCCGCCGCTCCTGCGGCCGACCGGCCCACAGCCCGCAAGAAGCTGAGTTACAAGGAGCAGCGGGAACTCGACGGCCTGCCCGACCTCATCGCCCGCCTCGAGGACGAACAGAAGCAGATCACCGAAGCCCTGGAGCAGGACGGCGGCGCCATCTACATGAACGAGGCAGCGCGCGCCGCCGAACTGGGCGAGCGCCACGCCCAGATCGATGACGAGCTGATGGCTGCGCTCGAGCGCTGGGAAGAACTGGGAAGCGCCTCGCGCTAGGGCACGCCCGGAGGCCGCCACCGCGAGCCGGTGCGATGATGCCGGCCATGCGTGCCATCCCAGCACCTCGGACACTACGCTTATGGCGTCACGGGTTCGCGGCGGCTCTGGCCGCGATCGCATTGCTCATCGGCGGCTGCGCGGAACTGCCGGAGCAAGTCGAGCGGCCGGCATCCAAAGCCTGGCCCACGCCGGAAAGCACATCTCTTGGCGCCTTGACGCAAGGCGTGAGGCAGAAGGCATCCACAGGAAGCGCCTCGGGCTTCCTGCTTCTCAGCGGCCCGCAGGAAGCCTTTGCAGCCCGCCTGGCGCTCATCGCCGCCGCGCAAAAGACGCTCGATCTGCAGTACTACACGATCCACGCCGACGCCAGTTCCGGCAAATTGCTGCAGGCCATCCGAACGGCGGCAGGGCGCGGCGTGCGGGTGCGCGTCTTGCTCGACGACTTCCACAGCACGGGCCGCAATGCGGTGGTGATGCGGCTGGCCTTCGAGCCGAATGTCGAGATGCGCATGTTCAACCCGCTGGCGGGCTCGCGCGCTTCGTTCCTGGGCCGCATGCTGAACGCCCTCGACGACGCCAACACCTTGCAGCAGCGCATGCACAACAAGCTGTTCATCGCCGACAACGCCATGGGGGTCACCGGCGGGCGCAACCTCGGCGACGCCTATTTCGGCGCAGGCACCAACGCCAACTTCATCGACATGGACGTGCTGGCCGCTGGGGCCATCGTGAAGGACCTGTCTCGCAGCTTCGACGACTATTGGAACAACGAGCGCGCCTACCCGGTGCAATCGCTGGTGACTCGCAAGGAGCTGGACAAGATCCGCGAGCAGGCGAGCCGCACGCAGGCCGAAGAGCAGGAAGCCGCAAAAGCCAAGCCCGCCCCGCCGGACGACGTGCCGATGGATCTGCGCAAGGCGCGATTCGTCTGGGCGCCCGCCGTGATGCTGGCGGACAAGCCAGAGAAGATTCCGGTCAATGCCAACGGCAGGCGCGCCGGCATGGCCGAGCCTGCACGGCCAGGGCTTGTGGTGCGCGGCGGCAGCCCCGCTGCACGCCAGGCGGCCGCGGCGCCAGACGACGACAGCGTGGTCGAGGGCCTGCTGAGCCTTTTCGAGCGGGCGCGCTCCGAGCTCAATATCGTCTCGCCCTACTTCGTGCCGGGCCAGGACATGAAGCAGGCGCTGGCGGCCGCCGCGGCGCGTGGCGTGAAGGTACGCGTGCTGACCAACTCGCTGTCGTCGAGCGACGCGGTGGCTGCGCATGCCGGCTATGCGCGGCATCGCGAGGAACTCCTGGCCATGGGCGTGCAGCTGTACGAGATGCGCAGCGACCCCGGCGTTGCGGGCGCCGGGCTCGACAGTTCGGGCATGCAGGGCAGTTCGGCAGCAGCCAATGCGCTGGGCGGTTCGTCCCGAGCCATGCTGCACTCCAAGTTGCTCACCATCGACGGGCGCCTGATCGTCATCGGATCGATGAACCTCGACTTGCGCTCCCAGTTGCAGAACACCGAGATCGCGCTGCTGATCCGCAGCGACGAGTTGGCACGCATGGCCAACCAGCGCATCGAGGAAGCCTTTCGCAACGGCGCATGGCGGGTCGAGCAGGTCGACGGGCAGCTGTATTGGCGGGCCCCCGCGGGCAGCGGCCTGCGCGACACCACGACCGAGCCGCAAACCACGCTCGGCCAGCGGATGATGATCCAGGTGATCAGCCCCATGGCGCCGGACCGCCTGCTCTAGGCACTGCTCAGCGCGCCAGGAATTCGTCCCGCACGCGCGCGAAGGTCTTCCAGAAGGCCGCGTCCTGGCCAGTGGCAAAGTTCACCCGCATGAGCGTGCTGGGCGGACGGCGCGCATGAAACAGAGAACCTGGCGCGATGAGAAAACCCTCGTCCAGCATGCGCTGGGTCATCGCATCGGTGTCCACGCCGGTCTCGACCCAGCCGAACAACCCGGCCGGCTCCGACGCAAAGCTGCAACCCGCCGCGAGCGCCAGCTTGACCGTGCGGCCACGCGCAGCATCGAGGCGCGCTCGAATGCGCTCGCAGTGGCGGCGCAGCTGTCCCTGGTCGATGCACCAGGCCAGCGCCCGCTCGAAGAGGGCCGGCGTGGTCAGCGTGGCCATGAGCTTGGTTTCCAGCAAGCGGCCAAACAGCTGCGGCGGCGCCGCCATGTAGCCGATGCGCCAATTGGGCGCCAGGATCTTGGCGAACCCGCTGACATAGATGGTGCGTTGCAGGCCGTCGAGCGCGCACAGGCGCGTTGCGTGATCGGGGGCAAGATGGCTGTAGGTGTCGTCTTCGACGATGTGGAAGTCGTGCTGGTTGGCCAACTGCAGCAGGCGGTGCGCACTGCCCGGCGTGAGGCTGTAGCCGGTAGGGTTGTGCAGGACGCTCACGCTCACGAAGAGCTTGGGCCGATGGCCTTCGCCGGCTTCGCAGTAGCGCGCGATCACGTCGAGGTCAGGGCCTTCGGCACGACGCGGCACGGGCAGGATGCGCATGCCCAGCGACTCCAGCCGCGCGAACTCGATGGCCCAACCCGGCTCTTCGACCATCACCGGGTCGCCGGTGCGCAGAAGGGTGCGGCTGACGATGTCCAGCGCATGAGTGGCGCCCACCGTGGTGATGATCTGGTCGGGCGCGGCCGGCACGTTGATGCCCATGAGCTTTTGCGACAGGCTTTCGCGCAGCGCCAGGTCGCCGGCCGGGTCGCCATATTGAAGCGACAACTCCTGCAGCATCGGGCCGCTGGTCACGCGGCGCACGGCCGCCGGCATGAAGGTCGACTCCATCCAGTCGGGCGGAAACACGCCCATGCCGGGCTGCGGCTTGTCGCTTTGACGATGGAACATGCCCCGGATCAGCGAGCTGGCATCCGCGGCGACCGGAGACGCTCCCGGCCGCTGGGGCGCGGATGCCTGGGGCGGCGCCACATCGCGCACGAAAAAGCCGCGCTGGCGCCGCGCCTCGATCAGGCCCTGTGCGAGCAACTGGTCGTACGCGGCCACCACGGTGTGCGGGCTCACGCCCTGCTGCTTCGCGCATTCGCGCACCGACGGCAGGCGGGCACCGGGCGCGAGAAGGCGCGTGCGAATGCGCTCCGCAAAGCGAGCGGAAAGCTGATCCGTGAGAGAAAGACCTGAGGTGCGAGTCAGCATGGCGCCATCTGTGTCGAGCCTTGAACCGATACAGATTTGATCATTGTGTTGTCATCTGTACTGGTACTGTAATGGTCGCCAAGTTTAAAGTGTGTGCAATGAACTGGCAAGAATTCACCGCGCTGCTGGTACTGGCCACGGCGATGAGCTTCTCGCCCGGCCCCAATACCACCCTGTCGACCACGCTGGCTGCCAACGGAGGACTTCCGCGCGCCATGCGTTTCATCTTCGCGGTGCCCGTGGGCTGGTCGCTTCTGCTGTGCTTGTGCGCTGCGGGCGTGGGTGCGCTGGTCCTGGCGGCCCCTGCCCTGCGCATGGCGGTACAGGTTCTGGGCATCGGCTACCTGCTGTACCTGGCCTGGAAGCTGGCAGGCAGCGGCTCCTTCGCGTCGGCCAAGGACGCCCCCTTGCAGGTGGGGTTCTGGCAGGGCGTGGGCCTTCAGTTTCTC
>JAFECZ010000003.1 GCA_018241905.1 Pseudomonadota bacterium | reverse complement strand
ATCGTGTTCTCGGGCAACCTGCTGCCGCTGATGCTGCTGCCCGAGTCGTGGCAGGGAATGCTGCTGCTGCAGCCCCTGGCCGGCGTGATGGACATTCCCCTGCGGATGTACTTCGGCCTCATGAGCGGGCCCGATGCGTGGGCGGGGTTCGGCCTGCAGCTCCTGTGGCTCGTGGCCCTGGTCGGGCTGGGGCGCATGGCCATGGCGCGTGCGATGGGCCGGCTGGAAGTGCAGGGCGGCTGAAATGGGCTCGCTCGCGCTATTCCTGCGGCTGGCAGCGGCGTCACTCAGCGCGCAGACGCGCTATCCGGCGTCGGCGCTGCTGCTGACGCTGGCGCAGGTGCTCGGCACCAGCATCGAGGTGGTTGCCACCTGGGCGCTGTTCCATCGTTTCGGCGGGGTGCAGGGCTGGACCTTTGGCGAGGTCGCGGTGTTCTACGGCCTGGTCAACTGCATGTTCGCCGTGGCCGATGCGCTGGGGCGCGGCTTCGACGTGCTGGGCACCGAGTTCCTGCGTACCGGGCATTTCGACCGGCTGCTGCTGCGGCCGCGCCCGCTGGCGCTGCAGCTGATGGGCCACGACCTGCGCATCAGCCGCCTGGGGCGGCTGGCGCAGGGTGCGGCGCTCCTGGCCTGGGGCGCCGCGCAGTCGGGTGTGGAATGGGGCGCCGGCACGATGGCCCTCGCGCTGTTCGCGATGGCGGGTGGCGTGGCCCTGTTCCTCGGCATCCTCGTGCTGCAGGGGACGCTGTCGTTCTGGACGGTCGAGAGCCTGGAGATCGCCAACGTTCTGACCTACGGCGGCGTGCAGGCCGCGCAGTATCCGCTGGCGCTGTACGCGCGCTGGTTCCGGCGCTTGCTGACCTTTGCCGTGCCGCTGGCCTGCGTGGCCTACTACCCGGTGCTCGCGATCCTGGGCAAGGCCGACCCACTGGGCGCGCCGTCGTGGACGGGCTGGGTGTCGCCGCTCGCCGGTTTCGGGTTCCTGGCGGCGGCGTTCGGGATGTGGCGCCTGGGGCTGCGGCGCTACGCGTCGACCGGGAGCTAGCCCGCGCTCTGCAGCGCCAGCCCCGCATGCTCGCGCAGCGGGTGGAAGTGGATCTTCGGAAAGCGCTCCTGCGCCAGCCGCACGTCGTACGGGCTGGTGCACAGGTAGGCCAGCGTGTCGGCCGCATCCAGCGCCATGCGTTGCGGGTAGGCGTTGACGAACTCGCGCAGCTCGGCCGGCGTGTCGGCCGTGATCCAGCGTGCGCCGGTGTACTGGCAGCCTTCCAGGCGCACGTCGGCGTCGTACTCGGTCTTCAGGCGGTGCTGCACCACTTCGAACTGCAGCTGGCCCACGGCGCCCAGCAGCATCGGGCCGCCGATCTCGGGGCGGAAGACCTGGATCGCGCCTTCCTCGCCCAGCTGCGCCAGGCCCTGCTGCAGCTGCTTGGTGCGCAGCGGGTTCTTCAGCACCACGGTCATGAACAGCTCGGGCGCAAAGAAGGGCAGGCCGGTGAACTGCAGGCTGGCGCCGTCGGTGATGGTGTCGCCCAGCTGCACGCCGCCGTGGGTGGTAAAGCCCACGATGTCGCCGGCGTAGGCTTCTTCCACCGCCTCCCGGCGCTGGCTCATGAAGGTCACCACGCTGGTGGGGCGCAGCTCTTTTCCGGTGCGCTGCACCTTGAGCTTCATGCCCGGCGCGTACTTGCCCGAGGCCATGCGCACGAATGCGATGCGGTCGCGGTGGTTGGCGTCCATGTTGGCCTGCACCTTGAACACCACGCCGGCGAAGTCCTTGTCCTCGGGCTGGATCTCCTTCACCACCGGCTGGCGGTTGACCAGCGTGGTGCTGGTGCGCGGCTGCGGCGACGGGGCCAGGTCCACGAGGGCATCGAGCACTTCCATCACGCCGAAGTTGTTCACGCCGGAGCCGAAGAACACAGGCGTCTGCTTGCCGGCCAGGAACGCTTCGTGGTCCCACTCGGGCGATGCGCCGGTGGCCAGCTCCATGCTTTCCATCGCGGCGTCGAACTCGCTGCCGAAGCGCTGCTGCAGCTGCGCCTGCTCCGACAGGGGAATGGCCTCGAAGTCCTGCGGCCGGCGCTCGCTGCCGGCCTCGAACACCGTCATGGCCTGCGTACGCAGGTTGACGATGCCGCCGAAGCGCTTGCCCTGGCCCACCGGCCAGGTCATGGGCACGCAGGGCATGCCCAGCTCGCGCTCCACTTCGTCGAGGATGTCCAGCGGCTCGCGCACTTCGCGGTCCATCTTGTTCACGAAGGTGATGATGGGCGTGTCGCGCTGGCGGCAGACCTCGATCAGGCGCCGCGTCTGCGCTTCCACGCCGTTGGCCGCGTCGATCACCATCAGGGCCGAGTCGACGGCGGTAAGCACCCGGTAGGTGTCTTCCGAGAAGTCCTTGTGGCCGGGCGTGTCCAGCAGGTTGATGACGTGCTCGCGGTACGCCATCTGCATCACCGACGAAGCCACCGAGATGCCGCGCTGCTTCTCGATTTCCATCCAGTCCGAGGTGGCGTGGCGCGAAGCCTTGCGCGCCTTCACCGAGCCGGCGATCTGGATCGCGCCCGAGAACAGCAGCAGCTTCTCGGTCAGCGTGGTCTTGCCCGCGTCGGGGTGGGAAATGATCGCGAAGGTGCGGCGGCGGCGGGTTTCGGGGGCGTAAGACAAGGGGCGGTCCAGGCAAGAGGGCGGACCGCGGGAATCTCCTTGCAAGGAGTGCGGGGCGGCCGGCCGGGCATGAGGGGAACCCCCGATTTTATTCAACCGCTCGCCTTTCTCGTAAAATGCACCGTTCCGAGGAGCGTTGCAGCGCCGCCAGGCGTGAGGCTCGGATCCAACACTCGCAACCACGCTCGCCCGCTGTGTCTCGCGGTGAGCCGTCACTTCCGCAGGTCAGTGGTTCACGTAGCAACCCGTCTGGAGTTCCCATGAGCGCTGTTCTCAAATCCAATCCTTCCGCCGACCAGGCCATCGCCGACATTTCGCTTGCCGCCTGGGGCCGCAAGGAAATCAAGATCGCCGAAACCGAAATGCCCGGCCTGATGGCCATCCGCGAAGAGTTCGCGAAGACCCAGCCGCTCAAGGGCGCGCGCATCACCGGCTCGCTGCACATGACGATCCAGACCGCGGTGCTGATCGAGACGCTGCAGGCCCTGGGCGCGACGGTGCGCTGGGCCTCGTGCAACATCTTCTCCACGCAGGACCACGCCGCCGCCGCCATTGCCGAAGCCGGTACGCCGGTGTTCGCCATCAAGGGCGAGAGCCTGGCCGACTACTGGGACTACACCCACCGCATCTTCGACTTCGGCCCCAAGGACTCCAAGGGCGAAGGCCCCAACATGATCCTGGACGACGGCGGCGACGCCACGCTGCTCATGCACCTGGGCCAGCGCGCCGAGAAGGACGCCGGCGTGCTGGCCAACCCGACCAGCGAAGAAGAGCGCATCCTCTACGCCGCCATCAAGGCCAAGCTGGCGCAGGACGCCACCTGGTACAGCCGCAAGTCGGCCGAGATCATCGGCGTGACCGAAGAAACGACCACCGGCGTGCACCGCCTGAACGAGATGTCGGCCAAGGGCACGCTCAAGTTCCGCGCCATCAACGTGAACGACTCGGTCACCAAGAGCAAGTTCGACAACCTGTATGGCTGCCGCGAATCGCTGGTGGACGGCATCAAGCGCGCCACCGACGTGATGATCGCCGGCAAGGTGGCGGTGGTGGCCGGCTACGGCGACGTGGGCAAGGGCTCGGCGCAGGCGCTGCGCGCATTGAGCGCCCAGGTGTGGGTGACCGAGATCGACCCCATCAACGCGCTGCAGGCCGCCATGGAAGGCTACCGCGTGGTCACCATGGAGTACGCCGCCGACAAGGCCGACATCTTCGTGACCACCACCGGCAACAAGGACGTGATCACGCACGACATCATGGCCGCCATGAAGGACCAGGCCATCGTCTGCAACATCGGCCACTTCGACAACGAGATCGACGTCGCGTCGCTCGAGAAGTACCAGTGGGAAGAGATCAAGCCGCAGGTCGACCACGTGATCTTCCCCAACGGCAAGCGCATCATCCTGCTGGCCAAGGGTCGCCTGGTGAACCTGGGCTGCGGCACGGGCCACCCGAGCTATGTGATGAGCTCGTCCTTCGCCAACCAGACCATCGCGCAGATCGAGCTGTTCACCAAGCCCGACGCCTACCAGGCCGGCAAGGTGTATGTGCTTCCCAAGCACCTCGACGAGAAGGTGGCGCGCCTGCAGCTGTCCAAGCTGGGCGCGCAGCTCACGGTGCTGACCGACGAGCAGGCCGCCTACATCGGCGTGAACAAGAACGGCCCCTACAAGCCGGACACCTACCGTTATTGAACGGGCCGCACGCTCGTTCCAACAAGACGTGCGCGCAGATCAACTGCTGGTGGAGCGCGGCCTGGCCGCCTCCCGTTCGCAGGCCGCGCGCCTGATCGCGGGCGGCTTGCGCTGGCGCGCGGGCGCCGCTGCGGCCTGGCGCCAGGTGGCCAAGAACGGCGAGGAACTGCCCGAGGCGGCCGAACTCGAACTGGCGGACACGGCCGAGGCGCGCTATGTTTCGCGCGGCGGGCTCAAGCTCGAAGGCGCATTGCGTGCCGGCGGCATCGAGGCCAAGGGCAAGCGCTGCCTCGATGTGGGCCAATCCACAGGCGGATTCACCGACTGCCTGTTGCAGCAGGGCGCGGCGCAGGTGGTGGGCGTGGACGTGGGCCACGGCCAGTTGCATGCGAAGCTGCGTGAAGATGCGCGGGTGCTCGCGGTGGAGAAGGTCAATGCCCGTTCGCTGAGCGCGCAAGACCTGGTGCAAGCTGGAGACAGCGGCGCACCGTTCGACCTGGTGGTGGGCGATGTGTCCTTCATTTCGCTCACGCTGGTGCTGCCGGCGCTGGTGCCGTTGCTGGCGCCAAGGGGCGAGCTGCTGATGCTGGTCAAGCCGCAGTTCGAGCTGCAGCCGGGCCAGATCGGCAAGGGCGGTATCGTGCGCGACAGCGCCTTGTACGCGCAGGTCGAGCAGCGCATTCGCGAGTCGTGCACGGCGCTTGGGCTGCGGGTGTCGGGCTGGATGGACAGTGCCATCGTCGGCGGCGACGGCAACAGGGAATTTTTCGTTCACGCCGCGCGATAGGCGCGGCAGGTTCTTTCTTGAAGGAGGCCCTCGTGGATCTTCCACTGAGTTTCGAGTTCTTTCCGACCAAGACGCCCGAAGGCGCGGTCAAGCTGCGCGCGGTGCGCCAGCAGCTCTACGCGATGAAGCCAGAGTTCTGCTCCGTCACGTATGGGGCCGGCGGCTCCACGCACGACGGCACCTTCGGCGCGGTGCGCGAGATCCTGGCCGAAGGCACGGATGCGGCCTGCCATTTCTCGTGCATTGGCGCCACGCGCGAGACGGTGCGCACGCAACTGGCCGAACTCAAGGCCATGGGCGTCAAGCGACTGGTGGCCTTGCGCGGCGACCTGCCCAGCGGCTACGGAATGGGCGGGGAGTTTCTCTATGCCAGCGACCTGGTGCGCTTCATCCGCGAAGAGACGGGGCGCGACTTCCACGTCGAAGTGGCCTGCTACCCCGAGGTGCATCCGCAGGCACGTTCGCCGGAAGCCGACCTTCAGGCCTTCGCCACCAAGGTGCGCGCCGGTGCCGACTCGGCCATTACCCAGTATTTCTTCAGCCCCGAGGCGTACTTCCGCTTCGTGGACGAAGCGCGCGCGCTGAAGCTGGACGTGCCCATCGTGCCGGGCATCATGCCCATCACGAGTTCCACCCAGCTCATGCGCTTTTCCGATGCCTGCGGCGCCGAGATCCCGCGCTGGGTGCGGCTTCGCCTGCAGAGCTTCGGCGACGACGTCGAGTCCATCAAGGCCTTTGGCCTGGATGTCGTCTCGCACCTGTGCGAGAGGCTGATCGCGGGTGGCGCGCCGGCGCTGCACTTCTACACCATGAACCAGGCAGCCGCCACCTTGGGCGTGCTGCAGCGACTCGGTTGGAACGCGAAGCCCTGAGTCTCTGGCGGCGCTGCGGCCCGCTGGCAGTGGCGCTGTCCGTCGCGGTGCTGCTGAGCGCGTGCGGCACGCCCGGCGATCAAGCACAAGGAGGCCTGCGGCCGCTGTCGCGTCAGCCCTCCGTACCGGCGGCCTCGCCGCGTTCGCGGGTGCCGTCCATCAACTACGAGCTGGGCACGCCGGGCGCCGGTACCGATCTGCCCGATGACGGGGTTCCCGGCGACGGCGGGCGCGAGGTCTTCCAGCGTGGCGGCGCTTCCTGGTACGGCATCCAGTTCCACCAGAAGAAGACCGCCAACGGCGAGCGCTTCGACATGGGCGCCATGACGGCGGCGCACAGGAGCCTGCCCTTCAACACGCGCGTGTGCGTGCGCAGCCTGGTCAACGGCAAGGAAGTGATGGTGCGCATCAACGACCGCGGCCCCTATGCCAACAACCGCATCATCGACTTGAGTCGCGCCGCGGCCGAGGAGCTCGACATGATCGGCCTGGGCATCAAGCAAGTGGCGCTGTCGATCATCGACCAGGACGGCATGCGCTGCGGCGGCGAAACCGTCGGGCCGCTGCCGCCGTCGACGGTGGACCCGGGCGGCGACGCTGCACCGCAGAACAAGGCGCCCGCCAAGGCGCGGCGCGCGACACGCAGGCGCTGAGCAGGCGCGCTGCTGAGCGCCTCAGCCGCCGTTCTCGAGCCCGAAGGCGGCGTTGCGGTCCTGGCCCAGCACCGACACCAATTGGGGCAGCGCTTCTGCCAGTTGCGCCTTGAGCGTGAAGGGCGGGTTGATGAGGAACATGCCGCTGGCCGGCAGGCCGGGCCGCTTGGCCTCGCCCGTGGGCGTGGTCATGATCTTGCTCGACTTCACCGTGAGGCTGGCATTCAGCCAGGGCTTGCCGGCCTTGGTGGCCAGCGTTTTCAGGCGCCGCGGCAGATCGTGCGCCTCGGGCCGCGGGATGATCGGATACCACACGGCAAAAGTGCCCGTGGCAAAGCGCTTGAGCGCTTCCGCAATGAAGCCCTGCACCCGCGCGTAGTCGCTCTTGAGTTCGTAGCTCGGGTCGCACAGTACCAGCGCGCGGCGCGACGGCGGCGGCAGGAACTTGGTTGCGCTGCCGAAGCCGTCTTCGCGCAGCACCGCGATCTGGCGGCCGGCGTCGAGCTGGGCGATGTTGGCCGACAAGGTGCGCGAATCGGTCGGGTGCAACTCGTACAGCTTGAGCCGGTCGTGGTCGCGCAGCAGGTGCTGGGTGATGAAGGGCGAGCCGGGGTAGATGCGCGCACTGCCCTTGGGGTTGAAGTCGCCCACCACGATGTCGAGGTAGCGCTGCAGGGCCGGGGCCAGTTCGGCGGGCGCGCCCGGCGAACCCTTGCTGGCCAGCAGTCGCATCACGCCCTGCGTCGCTTCGCCGCTGGTGCCGGCGTAGTCGCCGTCCAGCCGGTACAGGCCGGCGCCGGCGTGGGTGTCGACCACCGTCAGGGCGGTGTCCTTCTCCAGGAGGTAGTCCAGCGTGGCGATCAGCACGGTGTGCTTGAGCACGTCGGCGTGGTTTCCGGCATGGAAGGCGTGGCGGTAGCTGAACATGGGCTTCTTCTGGAAAGGCCTGGGAGGCGGCCGGGGGAAAGGCAGCGATTGTGGGCCCAGTTCGGCCGCTTGGGCGGGCCTTTGCCCAAAAGTAGCCTTCCTGGCTATAATGGAGGGCTTCGCAGCGCTTTTTAAGGCCCCGCGGCGAAGCATGAACACCCACCTAAGAGGTTCCCAAAAGAGGAGCACCGACCGTGGAAAAGGGCCTGCCAAACCATCCTTGACTTAAGGAATTCTCATGTCTACGTTCAGCGCAAAGCCCGCTGAGGTGGTGCACGAGTGGTTTGTGATTGACGCGACCGACAAGGTCCTCGGACGGGTAGCCAGCGAAGTTGCCCTCCGTCTGCGCGGCAAGCACAAGGCCATTTACACGCCTCACGTCGATACCGGTGACTTCATCGTCATCATCAATGCAGCCAAGCTGCGCGTCACCGGCGCCAAGTCTCTCGACAAGGTGTACTACCGTCACTCGGGCTTCCCGGGCGGCATCACGGCGACCAGCTTCCGCGACATGCAAGCCAAGCACCCGGGCCGCGCCCTGGAAAAGGCCGTCAAGGGCATGCTGCCCAAGGGCCCGCTCGGCTACGCCATGATCAAGAAACTCAAGGTGTACGGCGGTGCAGAGCACCCGCATACCGCCCAGCAGCCCAAGGCGCTGGAAATCTAAGGAGCCTTGAGAATGATTGGTGAATGGAACAATGGCACCGGCCGTCGCAAGTCCAGCGTCGCCCGCGTGTTTCTGAAAAAGGGCTCCGGCAAGATCACGGTCAACGGCAAGCCGATCGAAGAATTCTTCGGCCGTCAAACCTCCATCATGATCGCCAAGCAGCCGCTGTACCTCACGGACAACGCTGAAGCCTTCGACATCCTGGTGAACGTGCACGGCGGCGGCGAATCCGGCCAGGCCGGCGCTACCCGCCACGGCATCACCCGCGCGCTGATCGACTACGACGCGAACCTCAAGCCGGTGCTGAGCCAGGCTGGTTTCGTCACCCGCGACGCCCGCGAAGTGGAACGCAAGAAGGTCGGCCTGCACTCCGCACGCCGCCGCAAGCAGTTCAGCAAGCGCTGATCCGCTTTTTGCGATTTCGACAAAAGACCGCCTTCGGGCGGTTTTTTGTTGATTGCGCTAGCATTTGCCCATTGGCCGCCCCATATGCGGGGAAGCCCACCCATCCAGCAGGAGTCCTCGCACATGAGCGCCGTTGCCCAAGAAACCGTCCAGACCCAGATGCCGCCCGAGCCGATCGTCTTCACCGACAGCGCCGCTGCCAAGGTGGCGGACCTGATCGCCGAAGAGGGCAACCCCGACCTCAAGCTGCGCGTGTTCGTGCAAGGCGGGGGCTGCTCGGGCTTCCAGTATGGCTTCACCTTCGATGAAGTCACCAACGAAGACGACACGACCATGACCAAGAACGGCGTGTCGCTGCTGATCGACGCCATGAGCTACCAGTACCTGGTGGGCGCCGAGATCGACTACAAGGAAGACCTGCAGGGCGCCCAGTTCGTGATCAAGAACCCGAACGCAACCAGCACCTGCGGCTGCGGCTCGAGCTTCTCGGCCTGAGTCGGTCCTGCCCCAGCAAAAAGCCGCCTTCGGGCGGCTTTCTTATTGAGTTTCAGGCCGGGTAGATCGCGCCCAGCACGCGCCCGCCGCGCGCCCCGGTCACGCTGGACAGGTTCCCGGGCAGGCGCCGGACCGCTGCATGGGCCAGCCAGGCGAAGGCGGCGGCTTCCACCTGCTGCGCAGGCAGGCCCCTCTCGGTCGACGAAAGCACCTCGATGCCCGGAAGATGGTCCGCGATGCGGGCCATCAGGTGCGCATTGAGCGCGCCGCCCCCGCAAACCACCAATTGCCGCACCTCCTGGCCGTGGCGCAGGACGTCGCCGGCACAGGCGCTGGCCGTGAGTTCGGCCAGGGTCGCCTGCACATCCACGGGGTCCGCCTGCAAGCCCTGGAGCCGGGCTGCCAGCCACGCGGGGTTGAACAGGTCGCGCCCAGTGCTCTTGGGCGGCTGTCGGCCGAAGAAGGGCTCGGCCTGCAAGCGCTTGAGAAGCTCCGGCAGCACCTTGCCGCCCGCCGCCCATTGCCCGCCCGCGTCATAGGGCTGGCCCAGGTGCGATTGGCACCAATGGTCGAGCAGGGCATTGCCCGGGCCGCAGTCGAAGCCCAGCACCGTGCCCGTTGTCGCGTTGCTCGCCGGAAGCAGGCTCAGGTTGGAAATGCCGCCGATGTTCAGTACCGCAACGGACTCGTCCGGCCGCGAGAACAGCGCCCGGTGGAAGGCCGGCACCAGCGGCGCACCCTGCCCGCCGGCGGCCAGGTCGCGCGTGCGGAAGTCCGCCACCACGTCGATGCCGGTGAGTTCGGCCAGCAGGGCGGGATTGTTGAGTTGAAGGGTGTAGCCCACGCCGTCGAATTCCAGCGGGCGGTGCCGCACGGTCTGTCCATGCGCGCCGATTGCCGTCACGCAGGCGGCCGGCACGCTGGCGCGGTGCAGCAGATCGGTGGTGACCTGGGCGTAGATCCGCGCCAGTGCGTTGGCGGCCAGGGCGGCCCGATGCAATTCGTCGCCGCCACCCGGCGTGTTCAGGGCCAGCAGCTCGGCCCGCAGCGCGGCGGGGAAGGGGGCGCCGGCATGTGCCAGAACCGTCATGGCGCCCTTGGAGAAGTCGGCCAGCACCGCGTCGACGCCATCGAGCGAAGTGCCGGACATCAGGCCGACAAAGAGTCCGGCCTTGGGAGGTGCGGCGCTGCCTGCTTCTGGCATTGAAGGCTGTGCGTCGCTTTCCAGGTTAGTTGGCGCTGGCTTGCAGCACGGTGGCCGCAGCGTCCAGCTCCGCCCGCATGGCGACCGAGGTGCGGTTGAAGGCCTGCCGCGAAGACGCACTCACCGGATTGCCGCCGTCTTGCCGGGCAATGGTGCTCGGGTCGCGGAATTCGCCGTTCACCCGGAATTCGAAGTGCAGGTGCGGCCCCGTCGCCCAGCCGGTCGAGCCCACCGCGCCGATGAACTGGCCCTGGCTCACGCTCTGGCCTTCGCGCACATCGATGCGGCTGAGGTGCGCGTAGGCCGTGCTCTGGTTGTTGCGGTGATTGACGATGACGATGTTGCCGTAGCCCGATTGCCGGCCGGCAAAGTCGACCACGCCGTCGCCCACGCTGCGCACCGGCGTGCCGGAGGCGGCCGCGAAGTCGATGCCCTTGTGCTGGCGCCAGTCGTTCATGATGGGGTGCATGCGCATGGCAAAGCCGCTCGAGATGCGCGAGTACTGCACCGGCGAGCTCAGGAAGGCTCGGCGCAGGCTCTCGCCGTCGGGGCGGTAGTAGGCGCCCTTCTGGCCCGGTTCCTGGAACCACATGGCCTGGTGCATCTTTCCGCCCGATTCGAACTCGGCGGCCAGCACGCGCCCGGTGCGCAGTGCTTGCCCTTCGGCATCGAAGCTTTCGTACACCACCGCGAAGCGGTCGCCCTTCTTGAGGGATCGGAAATCCACGTCGCCCGAGAAGATGTCGGCCAGCTGGCTGGCCACGGCGTCGGGCACGCCTGCGGCGTCGGTGGCGGCGAAGAAGGAGGTGCGAACCACGCCGCTGGCCAGGCGCGAAGAGGTGGTCAGCGATTCGGATTCGGTGCGAACGGTGAAGGCCGGGCCCGCGCGCTCGACGGTCACGCGCTGCAGGCCGCCCTGGCCGTCGGGAATGAAGCGGGCGCTCAGGCGCTCCAGGCGGCTGTCCTGGGTGGCCTCGGCGGTGACGGTGCGGCCAGGCCGGCTCAGCAGGGCCGAGCGCGCGGCGGCATTGCCCCGCACGAAAGTGGCCGCATCGTCGTCGGCGATGCCCAGGCGGCGCAGCAGGGCCTCGGCCGTGTCGCTGGCGCGGGTTTCGTCGCTGCGGAACAGCGTGAAGGAGAAAGCCTCCAGGGCCTCGGTCTGGGCCTCGATGGGATGGGGCGTGACCGCCTCGAGGACCTGCTTGACCGGCATGTCGGAGGCGTCGGGAAGAGAAGCCACCGCGAACGCGCCACCACCCGCGCACAGCAGCAGGGTGGCAATGGCCGCGGTGATCTGCCGCGGATAGGTGCGTACGGCCTTGGCCACGCAGGAAGCAAACTTCTCTTCGGCGGCGAGAATACCGTTGATCAAAATGAGCGAATCCAGAAAAAACTTGTTGAGTCGGCGAAACCGCAAGCAAGTTTGCGGCCCGGTCTTACAAACTGCCGGGCAGCGGCGCCTTGGCAAATGAGCGCCGCTTAGAATCCAGCGCACGCGAAGTTAGCGCGCAAGTATAGCTTTGGCCATAGTGAAAACAGCCAGTACTTTACGTAACAGTCAGATGAAGGCCGAACAAATCCAGATGCCAGCCGTTACAGACACGGTGGCGCGTGCACTCCAGATCTCCCTGCGTGGCGTGGACGAACTTCTTCCCCAGGACGAATGGGTGCGCAAACTGGCTCGATCCGAGGCCACCGGCACGCCCCTGCGCATCAAGCTGGGCCTGGACCCCACCGCGCCTGACATTCATGTCGGCCACACGGTGGTGCTGAACAAAATGCGTCAGCTCCAGGACCTGGGCCACACGGTGATCTTCCTGATCGGCGACTTCACCACGATGATTGGCGATCCATCCGGGCGAAATACAACCCGTCCGGCGCTGACCAAGGAGCAGATCGAGGCCAATGCCGAGACCTACTACCGCCAGGCCAGCCTGGTGCTCGACCCGGCCCGCACCGAGATCCGTTACAACTCCGAGTGGAGCGACCCGCTGGGCGCGCGGGGCATGATCCAGCTGGCGGCCAAGTACACGGTGGCCCGCATGATGGAGCGCGACGATTTCAACAAGCGCTTCAAGGCCGGCCAGTCCATCTCGGTGCACGAGTTCCTCTACCCGCTGATGCAGGGCTACGACTCGGTGGCCCTGAAGTCCGACCTGGAACTGGGCGGCACCGACCAGAAGTTCAACCTGCTCATGGGTCGGCACCTGCAGCAGGAATACGGCCAGGAGCCGCAGTGCATCCTGACCATGCCGCTGCTGGAGGGGCTCGACGGCATCGACAAGATGTCCAAGAGCAAGAACAACTACATCGGCATCAGCGAGGCGCCCAACTCCATGTTCGCCAAGGTGCTGTCGATCTCCGACACGCTCATGTGGCGCTGGTACACGCTCTTGAGCTTCAAGTCGATCGAGGACATCGACAAGCTCAAGGCCGAGGTCGAGGCCGGCCGCAACCCCAAGGACGCGAAGGTGGCGCTGGCCAAGGAAATCACCAGCCGGTTCCATGGCGCGCAGGCGGCCGATGCGGCCGAGCAGGACTTCATCAATCGCAGCAAGGGCGGCGTGCCGGACGAGATCCCGGCGTTCAGCTTCGCCGGTGCGCCGGTGGGCATTGCCCATCTGCTCAAGCAGGCCGGCCTTGCTTCGTCCACCTCCGAGGGCAACCGCCTGATCGATGGCGGCGGCGTGCGGGTGGACCAGGTCGTGGTCAGCGACAAGGGCCTGAAGCTGCCGGCCGGGACCTATGTCGTGCAGGTGGGCAAGCGCAAGTTCGCCCGCGTGACGCTCGCCGCCTGAGGCAGCGAGGCTTCCTCGCAGTTCAGCGCACGACGATCACGGCGCGCCGGTTGCGCGGCTCGTCAGCTTCGTCGTCCGTGGGAACGGCGGGTTCGCGCTCGCCGCGGCCGATCGCCTCGATGTGGTCGGCAGGGAGGCCGCGCTCGATCAGCATTTCGCAGATTTCTTGTGCGCGGCGAATCGACAGCGCGTCGTTGTCGGTCATGCTGCCCCGTGTGTCTGTGTGCCCGGTGACCGTGATGTCCGCCCCGGGGCGGGTCATCGCTTCTGCCACCACGCTGTCCAGGGTTCTGAGCGAAGCGGGGGTGAGCGACGTTCCGCCCGCGTCGAACAGCAGATTGAATTGGTGAGGCCGGGGCGGCCGCAGGGCGAACAGCTCCTTGTATTGCGCATGCACCGCCGCAGGGTCGGCCTCGTCCAGGCTGGGCGGGGTCTTCGAATTGGCAGGCGCCGTGGCCCGCTGGTAGGGCTGGGAGACCGTCTGCTCGCCACCCGGGCCGCCCACGACGACGGCTGTCGATCTGCCGTCGTCGTTCGGAAGCAGGATCACGCGCGTGCCCGGCGTGGGGGTCGTGGCCACCAGCAACGCGGTCCACGCGACAGCTGCAATGAGGGCCGGGGCCGCCATTACAGCCGTTCGCTCGACGCGACGATGAAGTCGGTGCCGCGAATGCCGATGGTGGCGGTTTGGGTGTCGACGCGCACCGTCTCGGGCTTCTTGCCCAGCAGGCCGCTGATCATGCGCATGGACCCGCGCGCGAGGGAAACGAACATGCCGCCCTCCTGCGTGGTCGAGTCGAAACTGAATTGCTTGAGATCCAGCTGCGAAGAGGGGCCCAGCACCAGCACCGTGCCGTCGCGCAGTACCACGCTGGCGCCGCTGTCTGCATCGCTTTCGATGCGGTTGGCGGCCGCCACGGCATCGCCGACCTTGAGGGGGCGCTTTTCGCCGGACGGGCCGACGAGGCGGACGGTTCCCTGTATCGACTTGACGAAGCCGGCGCGGGCCGCACCCGCGGGGGCTGTGCCGGCTGGCGTGGTTGAAGATCCGGCCGCAGGCGTAGCCTGCTGGGCAAATGCAGCCCCGGATGCAATCAGCGAAGTGCCGACGACGAGCGCGGCGAGTTGTTGTTGCAACATTCTTGTCCTACCCTTTTAGTACTCGTTCCCGAGTGACCGCGGATGTTAAGTCAATACGCCTCAAAGGCGATGTTGATAATTCCCAGTCTTCGCCTGGAATCCAATATCTGTGTCAACTGTTTCCGCATCTTGGGGAAAATCTCTCTTCCAAAGCCCGAAGGCGTTGCTGCGGCTGTCCGTCGCGGTGGCCGTCGTCACTATCCTCCTCAAGGGTTATGCGGGGTGGCTGACCAACTCCATGGGCCTCATCTCCGACGCCATGGAGTCGTTCGTGAACCTGGCCAGCGCCAGCTTCGCCCTGGCGATGGTGACGATTGCGGCGCGCCCGCCCGATGCGGAGCATCCCTACGGGCATCACAAGGCCGAGTACTTCTCGTCGGGCTTCGAGGGCGTGCTCATCGTTGGCGCGGCTGGCGCCATCATCTGGTTCGCGGTGCTTCGATTGGTGCACCCCCAGCCGATCGAGCAACTGGGCTGGGGCATGGTGCTGTCGGTGCTCAGTTCCGTTCTCAACGGCGTGCTGGCCATGATGCTGTTCAAGGCCGCGCGCATGCATCGATCCATCGCCCTGTCGGCCGATGCGCGCCACCTGATGACCGACGTCTGGACCTCCGTCGGCGTGCTGGTCGCGGTGGCGGCGGTGGCGCTCACCGGCTGGGTCTGGCTTGATCCGGTCATCGCCATTGCCGTGGGCCTGAACATCATGCGCGAAGGCTTCAAGCTGATGTGGCGCTCGTCGCAAGGGTTGATGGACGAGGCGCTCGAGCCCGAGTCTCTTGCAGCCTTGCAGGCGGCGCTCGACAACTACAAGGCGCGGGCGCCGGACGGCGAACGGCTGCGCTTCGACGATCTGGTCACGCGCCGCGCGGGCCAGCGGCTTTTCGCCGACCTGCACATGCACGTGCCCGGCGACTGGTCCTTGCAGCGCGCGGCGCGCCTGCGCGACGGCGTGGAGCAGGCGCTGATGGACGCGGTGCCCGGCCTGCGCGTCACGATCCAGCTGCTGCCGCTGAACATGGAAGCGCGTGCCGTGCTGATGGAGCACGAGGGGGGCGCATGAAGGGCGTGGTGCAGCGCGTGCGCCAGGCGCGCGTGGAAATCGAAGGCGAAGTGGTGGGCGCGATCGATGCAGGCTTGCTGCTGTTGCTGTGCGCCGAACGGGGCGATGGTGAACTGCAGGCCGACCGCCTGCTGGCCAAGCTGCTCAAGCTGCGCATCTTTTCGGACGAGGCCGGCAAGATGAATCGCAGCGTGCAGGACGTGGCCGGCGGCTTGCTGATCGTCAGCCAGTTCACGCTGGCCGCGGACTTGAGCGGCGGCAACCGGCCGAGCTTCGGCGGTGCCGCGGCTCCGGACGAGGGGCGGCGCCTGTACGACTACTTCGTGCAGCAGGCGCGGGCCGCGCATCCGACGGTGGCCACCGGCGTGTTCGCGGCCGACATGCAGGTGCATCTGGTGAACGACGGGCCGGTCACCATCCCGATGCAGATCAGCTAGGGCGCTGCCTCAATACGGGTTGCGGATGCCCAGGCCCGCGAGGATCTCGATCTCACGCGCTTCCATCTCCTGCGCATCTTCCTCGCTGGTCTCGTGGTCCCAGCCTTGCGCGTGCAGGGTGCCGTGCACCAGCAGGTGTGCATAGTGCGCCGCCAGGGTCTTGCCCTGTTCCTTCGCCTCGCGCGCCACCACGGGCGCGCACAGCACCAGGTCGGCCATGACCACCGGCGCTTGCGCGTAGTCGAAGGTCAGCACGTTGGTCGCGTAGTCCTTGCCGCGGAACTCGCGGTTCAGGCGCTGGCCTTCGTCCGCATCGACGATGCG
Source organism: Pseudomonadota bacterium (assembly GCA_018241905.1). Classification (GTDB taxonomy): domain Bacteria; phylum Pseudomonadota; class Gammaproteobacteria; order Burkholderiales; family Burkholderiaceae_C; genus Variovorax. The sequence goes on along the minus strand of JAFECZ010000003.1, from coordinate 16,878 downwards.
CACCGTCATCTCGGCGTCGCTGTCCAGCGCATGCCGGATCCAGCGCGTCACGCTGTGGCGGGGCAGGGCGGTGCGGTGCCGCGCCAGCTGCGCAAACTTGCCGAACTGCAGCGAAAGGCCCAGGGTGTGCATTGCCATCTCGCGCTTCCTCTTCAAGCCGCGCTGCGCGCAGCTTCGCGCTTGCGGGCGCCGTCGTAGGCGTCGACGATGCGCGCCACCAGCGGATGCCGCACCACGTCGCCGCTGTTGAAGTGCGTGACCGCGATGCCCTTGACCCTTTTCAACACGCGCTCGGCGTCGATCAGGCCGGAAAGCTGCGCCTTGGGCAGGTCGATCTGGCTCACGTCGCCCGTCACCACGGCCTTGGAGCCGAAGCCGATGCGGGTGAGGAACATCTTCATCTGCTCGGGCGTGGTGTTCTGCGCTTCGTCGAGGATGACGAAGGCGTTGTTGAGCGTGCGCCCGCGCATGAAGGCCAGCGGGGCGATTTCCAGCGTGTTGCGCTCGAAGGCCTTGGTCACGCGATCGAACCCCATCAGGTCGTACAAGGCGTCGTACAGCGGGCGCAGGTAGGGGTCGACCTTCTGCGTGAGATCGCCGGGCAGGAAGCCCAGGCGCTCGCCCGCCTCGACTGCCGGCCGGGTGAGCACGATGCGCTGCACGCTGCTTCGCTCCAGCGCGTCGACCGCGCTGGCCACGGCCAGGTAGGTCTTGCCCGTGCCGGCGGGGCCGATGCCGAAGGTGATGTCGTGGTTGGCGATGTTGTCCAGGTACACGCTCTGGTTGGGGGTGCGGGCGCGCAGGTCGGCACGCCGCGTGGCCAGTGTCATGGCGCCGTCCTCGGCTTCTTCCAGCGAGACTTCGCTGGCCAGGGTCAGCTGCACCAGGCCGGCGTCCAGCGGGCGCTTGGCCATTTCATAGAGGGCTTCGAGGACTTCCAGGGCACGCTCGGCCTTGGGCTTGGGGCCGTCGATCTTGAACTGCTCGTGCCGGTGCGCGATCTTCACGCCCAATGCCTCCTCGATGCGCCGCAGGTTGGCATCGAGCGGGCCGCACAGGTGGGTCAGGCGGGTGTTGTTGGGCGGGGTGAAGGTGTGACGGAGAATCACGCGGTTTCCAATTCGAATTATTTTGCGCCACTCATGCAATACCGGCAACGCTTGAACCATTGCAGCCCAGAGCGGGAAACACCGCGAAACCGGCTTTGCCGGGCCGCTGGTGCTGCCCCCTCGAGGGGGTGCCCGAGCCACACGGAGCGGGCGAGGCTGGGGGGGAGCCAATGATAGGCAAATTGACCGGGACCCTGGCCGAGCGGAACCCGCCGCAGGTGGTGGTGGACTGCAACGGCGTCGGCTACGAGGTCGACGTGCCGATGAGCACCTTCTACAACCTGCCCGCCGCCGGCGAGCGCGTCTCGCTGCTGACCCACTTCGTGGTGCGCGAGGACGCGCAGATCCTGTTCGGCTTCGGCACCGCCGAGGAGCGGGCGGCCTTCCGCCAGCTCATCAAGATATCGGGCGTGGGCCCTCGCACGGCGCTGGGCGTGCTCTCGGGCATGAGCGTGGCCGAACTGGCCCAGGCCATCACCCTGCAGGAAGCCGGGCGGCTGGTGAAGATCCCGGGCATCGGCAAGAAGACGGCCGAACGCCTGTTGCTGGAGCTCAAGGGCAAGATCGGGGCGGACATCGGAGTGCCGGTGCATGCCGCCAACGACAGCCAGGGCGACATCCTGCAGGCGCTGGTGGCCCTGGGCTACAGCGACCGGGAGGCGGCCGCCGCCCTCAAGGCCTTGCCCAAGGACGTGGCCGTGGGTGAGGGCATCAAGCTGGCGCTCAAGGCTCTGGCCAAGTAGCGGGCACACTAGCGTCTTCTTCCCATGAGCATCCAGACCGACGACTTCGCCCCGGCCCCGCAAAAGCGCGTGGTCTCCGCCGCCCCGGCTTCGCCCAACGAAGAGGCCATCGAGCGCGCCCTGCGCCCCAAGCTGCTGGACGAGTACGTGGGCCAGGCCAAGGTGCGCGAGCAACTGGAGATCTTCATCGGCGCGGCGCGCAAGCGCGAAGAGGCGCTGGACCACGTCCTGCTTTTCGGCCCGCCCGGCCTGGGCAAGACCACGCTGAGCCACATCATCGCCGCCGAGCTCGGCGTGAACCTGCGCCAGACCAGCGGCCCCGTGCTCGAAAAGCCCAAGGACCTGGCCGCGCTGCTGACCAACCTCGAAAAGAACGACGTCCTCTTCATCGACGAGATTCATCGCCTGTCGCCGGTGGTGGAGGAAATCCTCTACCCCGCGCTGGAGGACTACCAGATCGACATCATGATCGGCGAAGGCCCGGCGGCGCGCAGCATCAAGCTCGACCTGCAGCCCTTCACCCTGGTGGGCGCCACCACGCGCGCCGGCATGCTGACCAACCCGCTGCGCGACCGCTTCGGCATCGTGGCGCGGCTGGAGTTCTACACGCCCGAGGAACTGGCGCGCATCGTCAAGCGCAGCGCCGGGCTGCTCAATGTGCCGGCGGACGACGCGGGCAGCTTCGAGATCGCGCGCCGCTCTCGCGGTACGCCGCGAATTGCCAACCGCCTGCTGCGCCGCGTGCGCGACTACGCCGAGGTCAAGGGCGGCGGGCGAATCACCGAAGAGATCGCGCACAAGGCCCTGGCCATGCTCGACGTGGACCCGCAGGGCTTCGACCTGATGGACCGCAAGCTGCTCGAGGCCGTGATCCACCGCTTCGACGGCGGCCCGGTGGGCCTGGACAACATCGGCGCCAGCATCGGCGAGGAGTCGGGCACCATCGAGGACGTGATCGAGCCCTACCTGATCCAGCAGGGCTACCTGCAGCGCACGCCGCGCGGGCGCATCGCCACGCTGGCGGCCTATCGCCACCTGGGGGTGACGCCGCCTCAGCGCGACAACAGCGACCTGTTCGGCGGCGCCTGAGGCGCATTGTCCGGCGCGGCAGCCGGCGAGTCCGGTCGGCTGCTGTAGCGCAGGATGAGCCATTGCGCCGCGTAGTAGGTGGCCAGCACCCACAGAGAGGCCAGCGGCAGCGGCATGACGAAGCGGTTGGTGGCCAGCAGCGAGTCGCTGAGCATGAAGACCAGCGCGCCCAGCGCCACGGATCGCCCCGCTGCATCGCCCAACACCGCCGCACGGCCGATGGCCTGCGCCGCCATGCAGGCGATCACCGCCACGTACAGGGCCACCGGCACGCGCAGCGCCGCCGGGAGCCCGCCCAGCCACAGGAAGGCATACATGGCAGTGCCCACGGCCAGCGTGGCCGCCAGCGCCCAGCGGCGCGGGAACAAGCCCACGCCTTGCGTGAAGAGCGCGATGTAGAACAGGTGCGCCAGCAGGAAGCTCGCCAGTCCTGCGACGAAGAGCCCGGGGCCGAACATCAGGAACACATCGCCGGCCAGCGAGGCGGCCAACCCGGCCAGCAACAGGAGCCCAAAGCGGCCCTGCGCCGCCGGTGTGTGCCAACGCATCCACGCCAGGACGATGCCCACCGCCAGCGCCAACGGCTTGGTCGCCAGGTGCAGCGGCGCGATGCCCAGCGCGCCCGATGCGGTGGCCAGGGCGGCCGCATTCACGAACAGCGCCTCCCCTGCCGTCAGGCGGCCCTGCAGCAACGCCCCCGTACTCCACAGGCCCGCACTCAGCACCGCGAGCCACACCAGCGTGGTGGGCAGCGGCAGGACTTCGGCAAACCACAGGAAGGCGACGGTGCCGCCCAGCAGCACGAGGAACTGCAGCCCCGCGAATAGCTGGACGGAGCCCGGCACCGCCGGCTCGTAGCGCCGCACCTGCGAAATCTCGAACGGCGGGTGGGGGTCGCTGGCCGCCAGGTCGGCGGGGCGCCAGCCGGGCGGCTTGATCCAGATACGCAACTTGTCGGCCCAGCGTCGCGTGCGCCATGCGTCGCGTGCCAGCGCCCAGTACACCTCCAGGTTGGCCCACAGCGGGTCCCAGCTATCCAGGGGTTTGCGCGTGCCGTACACCGGTCGTTCGTCCTCTTCCTGGAAGCTGCCGAAGATGCGGTCCCAGATGATGAGCACGCCGCCGTAGTTGCGGTCCACGTAGCGGTCGTTCACCGCGTGGTGCACCCGGTGGTTGGAGGGCGAGCAGAACCAGCGGTCGAACCAGCCCAGCTTGCCCACCTGCTCGGTGTGCACCCAGAACTGGTAGAGCAGGTCGATGAGCGCCACCACGCCGAACACCAGCGGCGGCACGCCGGCCAGCGCCATCGGCAGGTAGAAGATCCAGTCGAGCAGGAAGCCCGAGGAGGTCTGGCGCAGCGCCGTGGAGAGGTTGTAGTGCTGGCTCTGGTGGTGCACCACGTGCGCCGCCCACAGCGCCGCGCACTCGTGGCCCATGCGGTGCAGCCAGTAGTAGCAAAGGTCGTAGAACACCAGCGCCAGGAGCCAGCCGTACCACTGCATCCAGAAGTCGGCGGCGGGAAAGAGCGCAAAGGCCGACCAGCAGGCGGTGTAGATGCCGATGCGCAGCAGGCTGGTCAGCACCCCGCCGATCTGGCTGAGCATGCCCAGGCCGATGCTGCCCACCGTGTCGGCCAGCCGGTAGGTGTCCTGCCCCGTGCCGCGCCGCGCACGCAGGCGCCCCACGAGGTACTCGATGCCGATGGCAAGCAGAAAGATCGGTGTGGCGAGAACGATGACCTGGCCGGGACGCATGATGGGCAAATTGTCGGGCGCCACGGGCGCCGTCACGGGGCGGCGGCATCATGGTTTGCCCGATGTGGCGGTGCCCGATGCGACCGGGGAGGCCGCTGCGGCTTGTTAGACTTTGCGGCGACAGCACCTTCTTTCGCATGATGTTCAAAGGCCTTCGCATTTCCGGCCTCCGCTCGGGCCCCTACGTCCTGGGCGAGCCCCTCGACGTGTTCGACGGCAAGGTGCACCTGGGGCGGCTCCATACCGTCAGCGCCAGTGCCGACGGCGCCGAGCTGCGGCTCGAGGACTTCCGCGCCACCGACCTGCGCCAACTGGGCTCCTGGCGCACCGCCCGCTTGATCGTGGTGGAAGTGCTGAGCTTCTTCATCGAGCGATTTCCCGCCATCAGCGCCATCGGCATCGTGCTCAGTGCCGACATCGACTCGCTCGAGAGCCAGAAGGACGGGGCAACCCGACTGGCCAGCGCGCGTGCCCAGATGCTGCAAAGCGTGGGCGTGCACGACATCCACGTCGCGCCCCGGCCGCACCCGCGCTACAGCGCGCATTTCGTGGTGAGCGGCGTGTGGCTCTACAACCGCGACAATGCCGACCTGCTGGCCGGCGCGCTGCAGGACGAGCGCCTGGCCTATGGCGCGTTCCGCGCATCCGTGCAGCCGCCCGCACCCCCGCCGCTTTCCGTGCTCGGCCGCCTGCTGCAAAAGGATCGCCGGGTCCCCGCCTCCGAAAAATGAACCTGTTCGTATCGCTCAAGTACCTGGTCGCGCTGGACGACCATCGGCATTTCGGCCGCGCGGCGCTCGCCTGCAGCGTCACGCAGCCGGCGCTGTCCAATGCCATCCGCGCGCTGGAGGTCAGCTTCGGCATCTCCATCGTCAAGCGGGGCCGGAACTTCGCCGGCTTCACGGTGGAAGGCGAGCGCATCTTGGCCAGCGGCCGCAAGATCCTGCGCGAGTACGAACTGCTCCAGCAGGACTTGAACAGCGGCAAGGACGCGCCAACCGGCAACCTGCTGATCGGCGCGGTGCCCACCGCCATGCCGCTGGCGGCGCGCTTCGTCGCCATGCTGCAGGACCGGCATCCGGGCATCACGCCCACGCTGCGCTCCATGAGCTCCATCGAACTGGAGTCGGGCCTGGAAAGCCTGTCGCTGGACATGGGCCTGGGCTACACCGAGCGCATGGACAACAGCAATTCCGCGGTGCGCGTCATCCCGCAATACATCGAACACTACTTTCTCCTGCGCAAGGCGCCGCCCGCCAAGTCGCAGCGCCTGCGTGTGGGCAAGCCCCTGCGCTGGCGCGACGCGGCGGCGCTGCCGCTGTGCCTGCTCAGCGCCGAGATGCACAACCGCAGCATCATCGACCGCGCCTTTTCCGAGGCGGGCGTGAGCCCCAAGCCGGTGATCGAGACCAACTCCATTTCCACCCTCGCGCTGAGCGTGCGCGCGGGCCGCGTGTGCAGCGTCATGCCGGGCGCGCTGGTCGACGACGTGCAGGGCTACGACGACATCGAGGCCCTGCCGCTGGTGGAGCCGCGTGTCGAAACGGCCATCTCCTTCCTGGTGCACGACACCAACCGCCCCTCGCGCACGCTGGAGGCCGCCCTGGCTTTTGCCGAAGACCCGGCCTGGCGCAACGAAGTCGCCAGCCACGCCGGCGCGCTCGACGGCAAGTCCTAGGGCCGCTGCCGCGGGGGCTCGGCGGCGCCCCGTCATTTCGAGCACGCATCGATCCATTCCCCGAATAAATTGGACCGCTGGCCGGCCCATGCGCAGACTTCGCCCCACGCCCGCCCCGCGGGTGCACGAACACGAAGGAGACTCGCATGGAACTGGCCCGCGACCACCGGCCGGCTGCGCCGGATGCCGGCGCCAACGCAGCCTTGCTGCAAGAGGTGCTGGCGCGCCACGCCAATGAAGAGGGCGCGCTGCTGCCCATCCTGCATGAGCTCCAGGACAGGCTGGGCCACGTGCCGCCGGATGCGGTGCCTGGCATTGCCGACGCACTGAACCTCTCGCGCGCCGAGGTGCACGGCGTCGTCACCTATTACCACCACTTCCGCAGCGAGCCGGCCGGCCGCCACGTGCTGCAGATCTGCCGCGCCGAGGCCTGCCAGTCGATGGGCGCCGACGCGCTCCTGTCCCATGCCGAATTGCGCCTGGGCTGCGCCAGCCACAGCACCACGTCGGATGGCTCCTTCAGCCTCGAGCCCGTGTACTGCCTGGGCTTGTGCGCTTCGTCGCCGGCCCTGATGCTCGATGGCGAACCCCATGGACGCGTCTCGGCGCGCGGCCTCGATGCGCTGATTGCGCAGGCAAGGAGCGCCAAATGAGCCGCGCCGCAACCATCTACGTGCCGCGCGATTCCGCGGCGCTCGCTGCCGGCGCAGACCGCGTCGCCCGCCGCATCGCCGAAGAGGCCACCGCACGGGGCATCAAGCTGCGCCTGGTGCGCAACGGCTCGCGCGGCATGTTCTGGCTGGAGCCGCTGGTGGAAGTGGCCACGGATTCGGGCCGGATCGCCTACGGGCCGGTCACCGTCGAGGATGTGCCGGGCCTGTTCGACGCCGGCTTCCACCTGGGCGCGGCCCACGCGCTGTGCCTGGGGCTCACCGAGGAAATCCCGTACCTGAAGAAGCAGGAGCGCCTGGTCTTTGCCCGCATGGGCATCACCGACCCGCTGTCCATCGAGGACTACGAGGCGCACGAGGGCTTTGCCGGCTTGCGCCGCGCGCTGGCCATGACGCCCGAGCGGATCGTGCAGCAGGTGCTGGACTCGGGCCTGCGCGGGCGCGGCGGCGCGGCCTTTCCGGCGGGCATCAAGTGGAAGACCGTCGCCGGCACGCAGGCCGCGCAGAAGTACGTGGTGTGCAATGCCGACGAGGGCGATTCGGGCACCTTTTCCGACCGCATGACCATGGAGGGCGACCCCTTCGTGCTGATCGAGGGCATGGCCATCGCCGGCATCGCCACCGGCGCCACGCGCGGCTACATCTACGTGCGCTCCGAGTACCCGCACGCCATCGACGTGCTGAACCAGGCCATTGCCCGCGCCGAGGCCGCCGGCTACCTGGGCGACAGCGTGCTGCACTCGGCCCACGCCTTCCACCTGGAGGTGCGCAAGGGCGCCGGCTCGTACGTGTGCGGCGAGGAAACGGCCCTGCTCGAAAGCATCGAAGGCAAGCGAGGCGTGGTGCGCGCCAAGCCGCCGCTGCCGGCCATCGAGGGCTTGTTCGGCAAGCCCACGCTCATCAACAACGTGATCACGCTGGCCAGCGTGCCGATCATCCTCTCGCGCGGGGCCGACTTCTACAAGAACTACGGCGTGGGCCGTTCGCGCGGCACGCTGCCCATGCAGCTGGCGGGCAACATCCGCTTCGGCGGCCTGGTGGAAAAAGCCTTCGGCGTCACCCTGCGGGAACTGCTGGAAGACTTCGGCGGCGGCACGGCTACGGGCCGCCCGATCAAGGCGGTGCAGTTCGGCGGCCCGCTGGGCGCCTACATGCCCGAGAGCCAGTTCGACCTGCCGGTGGACTACGAGGCATTCGCGGCCGTAGGTGCCACGGTGGGCCACGGCGGCCTGGTGGTGCACGACGACACGGCAGACCTCTCGAAGATGGCCCGCTACGCCATGGAGTTCTGTGCGATCGAATCGTGCGGCAAGTGCACGCCGTGCCGCATCGGCTCCACCCGCGGCGTGGAGGTCATCGACCGCATCCGCGCCGACCAGAACCGCGCGCAGCAGGTCATCCTGCTGCGCGACCTGTGCAACACCATGGTCAACGGCTCGCTGTGCGCCATGGGCGGCATGACGCCTTTCCCGGTGCTGTCCGCGCTCAACCATTTCCCCGAAGACTTCGGCATCGCGGCGCCCGACCGCCAGGCCGCCTGAAGAAGAAAGAAAGAGGACGCACGATGCTCGACCACCTCAAAGAGATCGACTACGGCACGCCGGCGCGCGAATCGGAGCGCGAAGTCACGCTGGAGATCGACGGCCAGGAAGTCACCGTACCCGCGGGCACCTCGCTGATGCGCGCAGCCGTGGATGCCGGCGTGCGCGTGCCCAAGCTGTGCGCCACCGACAGCCTGGAGCCTTTCGGCTCCTGCCGCCTGTGCCTGGTGGAGATCGAGGGCCGCCGCGGCTACCCGGCCTCGTGCACCACCCCCGCCGAACAAGGGATGAAGGTTCGCACCCAGTCGCCCGCGCTGCAGGACCTGCGCAAGGGCGTGATGGAGCTCTACATCTCCGACCATCCGCTGGATTGCCTGACCTGCTCGGCCAACGGCAACTGCGAGCTGCAGGACATGGCCGGCGTCACCGGCCTGCGCAACGTGCGCTACGGAACCGATGGCGCCAACCACCTCAAGAGCAAGAAGGACGAATCCAACCCGTACTTCAGCTACGACCCGTCCAAGTGCATCGTCTGCAACCGCTGCGTGCGCGCCTGCGAGGAAACGCAAGGCACCTTCGCGCTCACCATCAGCGGCCGCGGCTTCGACTCGCGCGTGTCGCCCGGGCAGGACCAGCCCTTCATGGAGTCGGAGTGCGTGAGCTGCGGCGCCTGCGTCGAGGCCTGCCCCACCGCCACCCTGCAGGAGAAGTCGGTGATCTGGCTCGGCCAGCCCGAGCACAGCGTCATCACCACCTGCGCCTACTGCGGCGTGGGTTGCGCCTTCAAGGCCGAGATGAAGGGCAACGAGGTGGTGCGCATGACGCCGTGGAAGGACGGCAAGGCCAACGACGGCCATTCGTGCGTGAAGGGCCGCTTCGCCTGGGGCTATGCCACCCACAAGGACCGCATGCTCAAGCCGATGATCCGCGCCAAGATCACCGACCCGTGGCAGGAAGTGAGCTGGGAAACCGCGCTCAACCACGCCGCCAGCGAATTCAAGCGGCTGCAGGCCAAGTACGGGCGCGAGTCCATCGGCGGCATCACCTCCTCGCGCTGCACCAATGAAGAAACCTACCTGGTGCAAAAGCTGGTGCGCGCCGCCTTCGGCAACAACAACGTCGACACCTGCGCCCGCGTGTGCCACTCGCCCACCGGCTACGGCCTGAAGCAGACGCTGGGCGAATCCGCCGGCACGCAGACCTTCAAGTCGGTGGAGAAGTCGGACGTGGTGATGGTGATCGGCGCCAACCCCACCGACGGCCACCCGGTGTTCGCCTCGCGCATGAAGAAGCGCCTGCGCCAGGGTGCCAAGCTGATCGTGGTCGATCCGCGCCGCATCGACCTGGTGAAGTCGCCGCACATCCGCGCGGCGCATCACCTGCAGCTGCGCCCCGGCACCAACGTGGCGGTGGTCAACGCGCTGGCGCACGTCATCGTGACCGAAGGGCTGGTGGCCGAGCAGTTCGTGGCCGAGCGCTGCGACACGCTGTCGTTCTCGCAGTGGCGCGAATTCGTGGCCAAGCCCGAGAACGCACCCGAAGCCACCGAGCACATCACCGGCGTGCCCGCCGCCGAGCTGCGCGCCGCCGCGCGCCTGTTCGCCACCGGCGGCAACGCCGCCATCTACTACGGCCTGGGCGTGACCGAGCACAGCCAGGGCTCCACCACCGTGATGGGCATCGCCAACCTGGCCATGGCCACCGGCAACGTGGGCCGCGAGGGCGTGGGCGTGAACCCGCTGCGCGGCCAGAACAACGTGCAGGGTTCGTGCGACATGGGCTCCTTCCCGCACGAGCTGCCGGGCTACCGCCATGTGTCGGACAGCACCACGCGCGCCCTGTTCGAGGACGCCTGGAACGTGCAGATCAGCCCCGAGCCCGGCCTGCGCATTCCCAACATGTTCGACGCCGCCATCGGCGGCAGCTTCTTGGGGTTGTACTGCGAGGGCGAGGACATCGTGCAGTCCGACCCCAACACGCAGCATGTGGCGGCCGCCCTCATGGCGATGGAATGCGTGGTGGTGCAGGACCTGTTCCTGAACGAGACCGCCAAGTACGCACATGTGTTCCTGCCCGGCTCGTCCTTCCTGGAAAAGGACGGCACCTTCACCAACGCCGAGCGTCGCATCTCGCGCGTTCGCAAGGTGATGCCGCCCAAGGCCGGCTATGCCGACTGGGAGGTGACGGTGAAGCTGGCGCAGGCCCTGGGCTACCCCATGGACTACGCCAACCCGGAAGAGATCATGGACGAGATCGCCGCGCTCACGCCCACCTTCGCCGGCGTGAGCTACGAGAAGCTCGACCGCCTGGGCAGCGTGCAGTGGCCCTGCAACGACGATGCGCCCGAGGGCACGCCCACCATGCACATCGACGCCTTCGTGCGCGGCAAGGGGCGCTTCATCATCACGCAGTTCGTGGCCACCGACGAGAAGGTCACCAAGCGCTTTCCGCTCTTGCTCACCACCGGCCGCATCCTGTCGCAGTACAACGTGGGCGCGCAGACGCGGCGCACCGACAACAACCAGTGGCACGCCGAAGACCGGCTGGAGATCCACCCGCACGACGCCGAGGAGCGCGGCGTGAAGGACGGCGACTGGGTGGGCATCCAGAGCCGCTCGGGCGAGACGGTGCTGCGCGCCACGGTGTCCGAGCGCATGCAGCCGGGCGTGGTCTACACCACCTTCCACTTCCCCGAGTCGGGCGCCAACGTGATCACCACCGACAACTCCGACTGGGCCACCAACTGCCCCGAGTACAAGGTGACGGCAGTGCAGGTGATGCCGGTGATGCAGCCCTCGGCCTGGCAGCGCGAGTACAGCCGCTTCAACCAGGTGCAGCAGGAGCTGCTGGATGCCCGTACTGCGGTCGCCGAAGTGGTGCCCGCCAAGTGACGATGAAGGACGCCTCATGACGACGACCACTGCCACGCAGAATTTCATTGCCGATGCCGTCGCCTTCTGCGAGGGCGCGCGTTCGCTGCCGGTGCGCGGCGTGCGCGCCGGCCGCCAATTCGCGCTGCACGACTGGGTGGCCGACGAGGTGCCCGTTGCGCTGGAATACAACGGCATCTCGCATGCGGTGATGCTCGCCACGCCGCTCGACCTGGAGGACTTTGCGCTGGGCTTTTCTCTGAGCGAAGGCATCCTGCAGGCGCCGCACGAGCTCTATGCGGTCGATGAAGTGCCGTCGGAATTGGGCATCACGCTCAAGCTGCACGTGGCCAGCGGCGCCTTCGCCCGCCTGAAGGAGCGCCGGCGCAGCATGGCCGGGCGCACCGGCTGCGGCCTGTGCGGCACCGAGAGCCTTTCCCACGTGGCGCGCGACCTGCCCGTGGTGGTGGACGGCGCGCCGCTCTCGCGCCAGGCCATCAGCCGCGCCATGTCGCAGTTTTGTGCCCTGCAGACCTTGCAACAGGCCACCGGCGCGGTGCACGCCGCGGCCTGGTGCTCGGCCGAGGGCGAGGTGATGTGGCTGCGCGAAGATGTCGGTCGCCACAACGCGCTCGACAAGCTGGTGGGCGCGCTGGCCGCGCAGGACGTGGATGCGTCCACCGGCTTCATTGCCGTCACCAGCCGCGCCAGCTTCGAGATGGTCCAGAAGACGGCCATGGCCGGCGTGCCGTTGCTGGCGGCCGTGTCTGCGCCGACTTCGTTCGCCGTGGCCACGGCTCAGCGTGCGCGCATGACGCTGGTGGGCTTCGCGCGCCAGCAGGACCTGGTGGTGTATTGCGACAGCGGGCGCCTGTCGCTCGATGCCGCGGCAAAGGAGGTGCCCCATGCACATTGAATCCCTGGTGCGCATGGTCAATCAGATCGGTACCTTCTTCGAAGCCATGCCCGACCGCGCCTCGGCGCTGGAGGAAATGGCGATGCACATCCGCCGCTTCTGGGAGCCGCGCATGCGCCAGCAACTGATGGCGCATGTCGACCAGGGCGGCGACGGCCTGGGCCTGATGGCGCAGGAGGCCATCCTGCGGCACGGCGACTCGCTGCGCTAGCGGCGTGCTTGCAAGGCTGCGCGCGCGCGCAGCCTATCATCGGCGCTCATACCGGCGTTCGGCCCTCGTTCGATGCACAGGGCCGGGCGCCGTTCTTCGTTGAGCGCCGGCATGAGTGAACTTACCGTTGATTTCTGGGTGGCAGTGAGCGTGATCCCGATGGTCATGGCGCTGGGCATCTACCTTTGGCTGTCCAAGCGCTTCGATCACTCGCGACAGCAGGAGGTGCGGCGGTACGAGGAACTGGTGCAGAAGGCCCAGGAGCCGCTGGAAGGCATGCCTCGCAAAGCCGCCGGCCGGAAGGCGCGGCCGCCCTCCGAGGGGCGCTGACCCGCAGGCGGCGGCCGCACGGCGCGAGAACTTCCGTTCGACCTGCTGGAAGCCTCGGGCTCTCGCCGGCACGCGCAACGATCCGTTGCCGTCGCGCCACTTCGGCCACCGTCGCTGAAAGAACTGAAACCGCAAGTGGCTCTCGCAGATGAGGGACACACTCGGTTGCGTGTGCGTGGGCGGGCCTGCGCCGCCGCAACTATGTTTCGTCTTCGCTTCGGCCAAGGCTCCCATCAACACCAAGAAGTGAGGCTCCCATGTTCGATCGACGCACCCTGGCGGTCTTCTGCGCGTTTGCCGCCCCGTATGCCGCCTGCCTCGCGCAGTCGACGTATTCGGTGGATTCGTACTTCGACGACCGCTGGTACATCACCCCCTTCGGCTCCTACATCCTGCCGGACAGCGACCGCGGAGCCAAGAACGGTTGGGGCGGCGGGCTGGCCGTGGGCAAGCCGATCAGTCCCAACTGGAACATCGAACTGCGCGGCATGTACGAGCAACTCGACCAGGATGTGGGCGGGCCGGGCAAGTACAAGAACTGGAGCGGCTCGCTGGATGCGCAATGGTTCTTCCTGGGGCGCCAGGGCATCCGCATGTGGCAGTCCAACAGCGTGCAGCCCTATCTGGTGGGCGGCATCGGCGCCATCAACGACAAGGTCGAATTCCCGGCCGGCGGCAGCGAAAGCAAGACCAGCTTCATGGCCAATGCGGGCGTGGGCATCATCTGGCCGTTTGCATCGTGGGGCCGCCTGATGGCCGATGCGCGCTACCGCTACGACGACAACCACAACGGCTTCATCGCCGGCAACAACCGCATGGACGACTGGGTGTTCTCGGTGGGCCTGCAGATTCCGCTTGGCCCCGCCCCGCGCGTCGCGCAGGCGCCGCCGCCACCGCCGCCGGCTGCCATGATGCCGCCGCCACCACCGGCGCCTGCACCAGTGCGAACCGTCAACATCGCCGGCGACGGCACCTTCGCCTTCGACAAGGCCACGCTGACGCCCACGGGCCGCGGGCGCATCGACAGCGCCTTGCAGGAGATCAAGACCGCGGGCATCCAGCCGACGGCGGTTTCGGTGGTCGGCTACACCGACCCGCTGGGCAGCGCCGAATACAACCAGCGCCTGTCGGTGGCGCGCGCCAATGCCGTGCGCGACTACATGGTGAGCCAGGGCGTGCCGGCCAACATCATCACGGCCGAGGGCCGGGGCAAGGCAGACCTGAAGGTGACCGAGGCCGACTGCAAGGCGCAGGGCAAGGCACGCCGGCGCAGCGACCTGATCGCCTGCCTGGAGCCGAACCGGCGGGTGGAGGTCAAGGCCACGGGCGAGACCCGCTAGGGGAGCCGAGGGGGGGTGCGCCACCCCGGGTGGCCAATGAAAAAGGCCTGCTATCGAAGTGATAGCAGGCCTTTTGGCTTTACTTGGTGGCTCTTCACGGACTCGAACCGCGGACCTGTGGATTATGATTCCATCGCTCTAACCGACTGAGCTAAAGAGCCGAGCCAGAAATTATAGCAGTATCGAAACGGCCGGCAACTCAGGGCCCTGTTTTCGGTGCGCGGCGCCGGCCGTCAAGGCTGGTTCAAGTGGCCAGCACCATGCGCCCCACCAGGCCCAGCACGGCCAGGCCCAGCAACAGCGTGCACACCTGCCAGAACAGCAACGGGTTGCGCCGCGCCAGCGCTGGCGGGCGGTTGCGATGGAACTGCGGCCCGGGTGCGTTCAGGTCGTGTGCGAATTCGGATACAGCCTCCTGCCGCCGCGCCGCGGCCGGCTGCAGTCCCTTGTGCAGCACGGCGTCCAGCCAATCCGGAAGCTCGGGGCGCAGGTGGCGCAACGGCACGTAGCGCAGCCGGCGCAGGTCGGCTGCATTGCGTACCTGGGTCACCTGCAGACCATAGGGCAGCTGCCCGCACAGCATCTGGTAGGTGAGCACGGCCAGGGAGAACAGGTCTGATCGTTCGCTGGCCGGACCGCCGGCAAAGTACTCGGGCGCCGTGTATTGCAGCGAGCCGGCAATGGCCGGCGCGGCAGACATGCCGAAGGCGCCGCCCTCGGCCAGCCCGGCCACATGCGCAGAAGCCAGGTCGATGATCGTCACCGTGCCGGCGGTGTCGATCATCACGTTCTCGGGCCGCAGGTCCTGGTGCAGCATCTCCTTGCCGTGGAAGGCAGCCAGACCGGCAGCCAGCTGGCTGACGATGCGGCGCACGCTGCCCAGGTCCGGGCGCGGGTGATCGGTCATCCATTGCGCCAGGGACTGGCCCTGCACGTACTCCATCGCGACGAACAGATGCCGGCGAGCCCGCTCGGCGCCCGCGGGCCGCAGCACGTGCGGGTTGTTCAGCCGGCGCGCCACCCACTCCTCGAGCAGGAAGCGGTCGAGATAAGCGGCGTCCTGGCTCATGTCCACCGACGGCGTCTTGATCGCCACCTGCTCACCGCTCTGGTCATCCACGGCCAGGTACACATGGCTGCGCGCGCTGGCGTGCAGCGTTCGCACGACGGTGTAGCCCTCGAACTGCATGCGCGGCGCCAGGGGCGGCGGCAACTCGAGCGCCGCGCGCTGAAGGTGCAGTTGCTGCGGGTCGCCAGCGGGCAGCGCGTCCACGCGCAGCAACTGCACCGTGATGTCGTCGTCGCTGCCGCGGGCATGGGCGTGGTCGGCCAATGCCTGGGCGGCGGCATCGAAGTCGGCGGGCGAAGCGGCCAGCGACGCATGCACCACGGCTGCATCCAGGCCGGCGCAGGCACCGTCGGTGGCCAGCAGGTAGACGGCGCCCGGCTCTGCAGGAAGGCACTGGTAGTCGATCTCCACGCCCGCGTTCACACCCAGCGCGCGGCCCAGGTACGACTCGGCACCAGACAGGTGCACGCGATGATCCTCGGTGAGTTGTTCCAAGGCCTGGTCGTGCAGGCGGTAGATGCGCGAATCGCCCACGTGCAACAGGTGCAGTTCGCGCCCCTTGAGGATCAGCGCACTGAAGGTGCAGACGTAGCCGCGGTCCTTGTCGAAGCGCGCATGGCCGCGCTGGTTCTGCGCGTGCAGCCAGGCGTTGGTGGCTGCCAGCACTCGCTGGGCCGAGCGGCGCACCGACCAGGCCTCGGAGGTGCAATAGTAGTCGTCCAGGAAGCTGCGCACGGCCGCGGCGCTGGCCACCTGGCTGACCGCACTGGAGCCGATGCCGTCGGCCAGCGCCACCGCGATGCCCTTGCTGCCCAGCAGGTGCCCCTGCGCCAGCACCGCGCCATGGAAGTCCTGGTTGACCCCGCCGTGCCGCCCGGCGCGCGAGTGCTGCCCGAGCGTGATGCGCAGCGCCTGTTCTTCGGCCACGGCCGGCCGCCGTTCAGGCGGCTGCGCGCTTGGCAGCCGGCACGTTGACGGCAGCCACCTCGCGCTTGGGCGCGGTCTTGTAGTGCGTGGAATAGAGCGTGGCGCCCACGAAGGTCAGGCCGCCCACCAGATTGCCCAGCACGGTGGGGATCTCGTTCCAGATGAGGTAGTCCATGAACGTGAAGTTGCCGCCCAGCATCAGGCCGGTGGGGAACAGGAACATGTTCACGATGGAGTGCTCGAAGCCCATGTAGAAGAAGATCATCACCGGCATCCACATGCCGATGGCCTTGCCCGAGACCGAGGTGGACATCATGGCCGCCACCACGCCGGTGGACACCATCCAGTTGCACATCACTGCGCGGATGAACAGCGTCAGCATGCCGGCGGCGCCGTGCGCCGAGTAGCCGATGGTGCGGCCCTCGCCGATGTGCCCCAGCTTCTGGCCGATGGCGTTGGGCGCCTCGGAGAAGCCGAAGGTGAAGATGATCGCCATGAACACCGCCACCGTGATCGCGCCGGCGAAGTTGCCCGTGAACACCAGGCCCCAGTTGCGCAGCACGCCGCGCCAGGTGGCGCCGGGCCGGCGGTCGAACACGGCCAGCGGTGCCAGCGTGAACACGCCGGTAA